>JBGTLI010000070.1:0-16996 GCA_041744195.1 Wenzhouxiangella sp.
TGCAAGTCCACGGTGGCGCTGGTTATATCGTCGACACCGGCGTGGAACAGTTCGTGCGTGATGTGCGCATCACCAGGATCTATGAAGGCACCAACGGCATCCAGGCCCTCGACCTGGTCGGGCGCAAGCTGGTGGCCGCCAACGGCGACACCGTCAAGTCGTTTTTCGATGTGGCAGACCAACTGCTTGCCTCGATGAGCAAGGATGACGCGCTGGCCGAGTTTTCCACGCCACTGGAAGAGGCCCTGGAACGGCTCAGGACGACAACGGGCTGGGTCTATCAGCAAATGGCGCGAGACCCGCTGGAAGCGGGAGCCGCCTCGGTGGACTACCTGCGCCTGTTTGCGCTGACGGCCATGGCGTGGTCATGGGCAGCTCAGGCCAAAAGCGCGAACAAGAACCTGACCACAGGACCGATGGGCGAGGCTTTCTATCGCAACAAACTAATCACCGCACGCTTCTTCATGACCCGCATGCTTCCGGAATCAGAAGGGCTGGCCGCCCGCATCCGGGCTGGCGCTGAATCGATCATGGCGCTGGACGAAAGCGCTTTTTGATCAAATACTAACGAGGCCAGTATTCCCGCTATACTCAGGCGCCGGCCCACATCAAGGCCGGCGTTTTTTTGTTTCTGAGGGAGAACAAGCCAGTCATGTCCATGTCATTCCGAGTCCCGCATACCCTGGTTCTGATGTTTGCCATGATGGTGGTGGCGCTGGTGCTGACCTGGCTGCTGCCGGCTGGTGAGTTTCAGACCGAGCTGAATGAGGCCGGGCGGGAAATGGTGGTGCCGGGCACTTACGAGTTCCTTGACGAGCCGCCACGACTCAGCCCGCTGTCGTTGCTCACGGTCGTGCCACGGGCGCTGGCCGATGCCCAGGGCATCATCTTCTTTATCCTGATCGTCGGCGGCGCGATAGCCGTGCTGCGCCGAACCGGGGCCATTGATGCCCTGCTCCATGTCATGATTGAGCGCTTCGGCCACACACCCTGGCTTCTGATTGCAGGCGGCATGCTGGCCTTCGGCATCGCTTCATCCACCCTGGGTATGGCCGAGGAATACATTCCCTTCGCCGCCATCCTGGTCGCGCTGTGCGTGTCCATGCGCATGGACACGGTCACAGCCATTGGCATCATGGTGGTCGGCTACGGCATCGGCTTCGGCGTGGCCGTGATCAACCCGTTTACCTTGCACGTGGCCCAGGGCGTGGCTGGACTTGAACTCAGTTCCGGCTGGGAATTTCGCCTGGCCCTGTTCCTGCCGTTCATTGCTATCGGCTTTCACCACGTCTGGTCCTACGCCCGCAAAGTCCAGGCCGACCCGAGCCAAAGCCTGGTCGCCGACATTCCGGCCGCCCAACCGCCTCAGACAAGCGAGCAACCCAAGATGGACAAACGGCGCTTGCTCGTCCTGCTGACCACTCTGGGGGCGCTGGTTCTGTTGATCATCGGCATCAGCCGCTACGGCTGGTATCTGGTCGAACTGGGTGCAATGTTTCTGGGCCTGGCAATTCTTGTCGGCCTGATCAGCGGACTCAAGCTTGATCAGATTGCCAATCACTTCACCAAAGGCGCCGCCGAACTGGCCGGCACCGCCATCCTGATTGGCTTTGCCCGCTCGATTGCGATGTTGCTGGAAGACGGTCTGGTTCTGCACACCATCGTCAACGCGCTGGCCACCCCGTTGGCCATGGTTCCGGCCTATATTTCGGCCGTGGGAATGCTGTTCATCCAGAGCGCGCTGAACTTTTTCATCCCCTCCGGCAGCGGCCAGGCCTTTGCCACCATGCCATTGATGGCCCCGATCGGTGACCTGGTCGGCGTCAGTCGCCAGGTTGCCGTTCTCGCCTACCAGTTCGGTGATGGCTTCATGAACATGATCGTGCCGACCAACGCAGTTCTGATGGGCATCATAGGACTGGCCGGCATCCCCTACGACCGCTGGTTCCGGTTTATTTTTCCGCTGATCATCAAACTGCTGCTCGCAGGCTCACTCGCCCTGGTGATCGCGGTATCGATCGGGTACAGCTAATCCGGACGCCAATCCCTTTACGAAAATTTAACTGCTATACGGCGCCGCCCTTGCCGGCGACTCAGGCCGGGCTTCACTTTACTTTCCAAATTTACTAACGAAATCACTAATCAGCAGACATTCAGCGCTTCAGAGCCGGCCTCCGGCAAGGCGCGCGAGCGCAGACATAGCCGGACTATTTCAAGCGAGCGGAACGCAGTCCGGTGGCCGGCTCTGAAGCGCCCGGAGGGCTTGCCTCTCAGCGTGCGTGGACTGCGTTCTCGTCGCTTGATGTAGACCCTGCTACACCTGGCGCGCCGACGCCTTGCCACGAACGCTGAGAGACAAGCTGAGTGTCTGCTGATTAGTGATCTCGTTAGTAATCCAACGCACAAGCTTGTCCGGACGATCACGGCCGTTTCTTTCGCGGCTTCATGCGCCCTTTTGAGTACCAATGTCTTGGCCCAGGGCGGCACCACCGCCAGTGTCGGCTACAGCCACTTCGACTTTGACTTCGGTCTGGAACTCGGCGCCATCGTTGGCTCAATTGGCTACGAGTTTACGCTGAACGAAAATTTCAGCATCACACCGGAAGCGCGTGTTGGTACCGGTGTCGTCAGTGACAGCGGTGTCGAACTCGATCGGCTCTTTGGGGCGGCAACACGCTTCAACTACACTCCTACCCAAAATTTCTACCTCTACGCCACGACCTCATATGTCAACTATCGGGTGAAAAGCAGCTTTGCCTCGGGTGATTCATGGGAATTCGGCATTGGCGGGGGCGTGGGTTTCAACTTTACCGAGAGCCTGGGTATTGAGGTGCAGTACGAGAACGTAGACTCGGTCGACGTCTTCACCGGCGCGTTGCGTTTCCGTTTTTGACAGAGTAAAGATGGGAGAGGGCCAACGCGCCCTCTTCCGTTCCCTCCCCAGCCCGAAGCCGCAGCCGGGCCACAGTTGGGCAACCACCATCGTCAGGCCGTTGCTGAGGGTCGCAGCCGACGCGTTCAGGCTTGACGCCTTTCTTATCCGGGAGTACGATTTAGCCATACATGAATAGGGGGAAGAGGCAATGACGCTTACAGCAGAACAACTGGTGTATTTTCCCACCACCATGATTGAGCTATGCGTGGTGTCCTACGACAGCCCCACGGCCATTCCGGATAAGGTCGCGCACTCAACCCACGGCAAATGGTCCGTCGCTTGGGGCCCGGTAGCACTGGTTTCGGACTTCGGCATCATCTACAGCCTGATGTACGTAGCACGAATGGAGGGCAGCAACACCTATGCGGTGGTCATTCGCGGTACCACCATGGACAGCCTGACAACCTGGCTGAACCAGGATTTCAAGGTCAGCAGACAAATACCATGGAGCAACTGGGATAACCACGCCCCAGCTGATGCCGCAATCGCCGAGGGCACGCGCAATGGCTTGCAGGATCTGCTGTCCATGCGCGATAAACATCGCAACCATCAATCGCTGGAAGAGTTTCTTGCCACACTTTCCGAAAGCATCGTGCTGGTCACCGGCCACAGTCTGGGCGGCACGCTGACGCCACCGCTGGCCTGCTGGGTCAACTTCCTTTCGCGCAAAAAGCGGCTAGGGTTTCGGGTCATGCCATACTCCTTCGCCGGGTTGACACCCGGCAACAAGCCCTTTGCCGAATATGTGGACAGCCTGTTTGAGGATCACCTGGGATGGAGGTTTCACAACACACTGGATATCGCACCCTACCTTTGGAACGACGTTCAGGGCGCGGAAAACATCTACCGGTTCAGAAATCTCGGCTGCCCGGAGTATGTTCGCCTGGCCCTGTACGAAATCACCAAAGGCGCGCCACCCTACGCTCAGCCGGGTGGTGACGGCCAGCCACTAAGAGGGCGCTTCATCGAATACGATATCTTCGAATGGGATCGGGAGGCAGCCCACCAGCATAGTTCTCTAACCTATCGGGCGCTGCTCGGCGAGGGCGATTATCAACACGCTATCGGGCGATTGGCCGACTGACCCTCTCACCTTTCACCTCTCCCCCTCTACCCCGTCGATCCTAGTCGACGTACAACGAACTGACCGATTCCCCTTCCGACATCCGGCGAATCGTTTCGGCCAGCATCTGGGCGACCGACTGCTGACGGATTCGGCCACAGTCCTTGGCGGCCTGGCTTAAGGGGATGGTGTCGGTGACGACGATCTCGTCGATCCGGGAGTTGGTGATGTTGGTGATCGCCGGGCCCGACAGGACCGGATGCACACAGTAAGCAACGACCTTGCGCGCACCCTTGTCTTTCAGGGCACTGGCCGCCGCGCACAGCGTGCCGGCGGTATCGATCATGTCATCGACAAGAACGCAGATCATGTCTTCCACATCGCCGATCAGGTTCATCACCGTCGACTCGTTCGCCCGCGGGCGGCGCTTGTCGATGATGGCCAGATCCACATCCAGACGTTTGGCGATGGCACGCGCCCGCACGACGCCGCCAACATCCGGCGAGACGACAACGATTTCATCCGAGCTGTATTTCTTCCAGATATCGGCCAGGGTCAGCGGTGAGGCATAGACATTGTCCACGGGCACGTCAAAAAAGCCCTGAATCTGGTCGGCATGCAAGTCGACGGTTACAACGCGATCGGTCCCCACCACGCTGATCATGCGCGCTGCCACCTTGGCGGTAATCGGCACCCGGGCCGATCTCGGCCGGCGATCCTGGCGGGCATATCCGAAATACGGAATGATGGCGGTAACGCGCGATGCCGATGCGCGCTTGAGCGCATCGATCATGACCAGCAGTTCCATGAAGTTCTCAGCCGTGGGCTGACAGGTGGGTTGCACCAGGTAAACGTCGCGACCGCGAACATTTTCCATAATTTCCACTGCCACTTCGCCATCACTGAAGCGCCCGATGTTGGCGCGGCCCATGGGCACGCCAAGGCACTCCGCGATCGAAAGGGCCAAATCCGGATTCGCGGTTCCGGAAAAAACCATCAAGGAGGGATTAGTCAATGCACCTGATCCGCTTGAGTTTCGGCAAGGAAATGGCTGGGACGGCAGGACTCGAACCTGCGAATGCGGGGATCAAAACCCCGTGCCTTAACCAACTTGGCGACGTCCCAGCAGAGTCGTCAGCGGCTGCCGGAAGCCCAGGCCTCCTGGTCAACCGTTGACGCGGCGTATTATAACGATTTTGTAACCGCAGGTGCCGACAGATTCCAGTTTCTAAGAACCAGTCTGACGCGATAGGGTGGGCTGTCCGCCTGCAAACGAGATGGCAACAAGGCCTCCGGCGTTTGTTCGAAACGCTGGAAATCCAGCAACCAGGGTGGGCTCTCGGCCCGATCCAGCGATCCGTCGGCGGCAAAGTGGATCGCCCCGCCACTGTCTGGCGGGATCAGCCCGCGGATCCAGTAAACCAGATCGCTGACCGGGATCGGCCAGCCGACAGCAGCTTCGACCAGCGAATCGGGTTCGATGCCCCACAACTCACCCACATCGCTACCCTCCAGATAGGCACCGCGTGGATCGAAGCGCAGACGCCACTGCTTGCCGCCCATGACGGTCCGGAGCAGAACCTCATGCTCGTCGCCAGCGGCGCGCCATTCAAACGCCAGTTGACCGCCACGGTTGCCGTCCGACAATGACACCCGGCCACTGACCGACCAGACGCTGTGGACGGCGAACAGCTCGACACGCTCCTCCATCCAAGCGCCCATGGGCCGTTGCTCACGAACGGCACAGGCCGAGGCCAGCAGAATCAGGCCGGTCAAGGCCAGGGCCTTGAGTGTCTCGAAACCGGGTGTGCAACCGGATTTGCGGCTGTCAGTCATTCAGTACACCGAGGCGTTCTCTGGTATCCAGGAGATAGTTGTCGTTCGGAAAGCGTCGGATGGCATCGGCCAGCACGTCCCGCGCTTCGGTTTCACGGCCGAGATGCCACAACACCTCGCCCAGGTGAGCTGCTATTTCCGGGTTATCCTCGCCCTCAAGGGCTTGCTCCAGGTAGGGCAGTGCCCGCTCAGGCTGGCCCAGGCGGAAATAGACCCACCCCATGGAATCAAGGATCGGCGGGCTGTCCGGTTCCAGCTCCAGCGCCCGGCGGATCAGGCGATAAGCTTCCTGATGACGGTCCGTCCGGTCTGTCAGCGTGTAACCCAGCGCGTTGAGCGCCATGGCGTTGTTGTCCTCGATTTGCAGAATGCGGCGGAAATCCTGCTCTGCCAGCTCGATGTCGTCCATCGCAACGGCACAGATCGCGCGCGAGTAGAGCAGCGTGACGCTGTTCGGTTGCTCCCGCAGGGCACCCGTGAGCAGGCGCACCGCTTCGTTGGCCTGGCCTGCCTCACGCAACAAATCGGCCTCCACGACCAGCGCCTGGAGGGACAGGTCTCGTTCATTGGCCAGCCGCACCGAACGCAAGAGGTTGCGTGCCTCCAGGAGGTTGCCTTGCTGACCTTCAATCACAGCACGACGCATCAGGGCTCGATTGACATTCGGCCCGGACTGCACCAACTCATACCATTCAAGCGCCTGGTCATCCAGTTCAAGCAACTCAGCCAGGAACGCTACAAGAAAGGCATGATGCTCGGCATCGTCAGCATCTTCCACGGCGGCGAGCTGTCCCCACACATCTTCAGCCTCCTCAATTCGCCCGGCCTGGTACAGATAGCTTCCAAGTGTATAGAGCACCTCGCTGTCCGGCGGCATGTTGCTCAGTCGATTGATGGCTTCGTCGGAACGTTCCATCTGGCGCAGCACTTCGACTTCCGCCAGCGCCAGCCCGCGGTCCTCGGGCGCATCCTCGCGCGCCCTGCGATAGAGATCCAGCGCCAAATCCATATCGCCCGCGGCGGCGGCCAATTGGGCGGCCCAGACATGATGGTCCCTTTCACCGCTGCGCTCGACGGCATCGAGCGCCAATTCAAGGGCTTCGTCGATTCGACCAAGCTGCCACATCAGGAAGCTGCGGCTCTCCAGGACTTGCGGAGTGCGCGCCGATTCGGCGGCTTGGTCCACCAGGGCCGCCATCATCGCCAACGCATCTTCATCCCGGCCGGCCGCGGCAATCAAGACCACAGCTTCCCTCCAGGCTTCGGACGGGTCGTTAGAGTCATCGATCCATTCCGCCATCAGCCTGGCCGCGGCCTCGAACTGCCCCATGTTCATCAGACCGAGAACCTGGAACTGGCCAGCCATGCTATCGGTCGGCTCCAGTTCCCGCCAGCGGGCAGCACCTTCGACCATGGCTGGCCATTCTTCCAGGCGCATCGCCAGCCTGACAACCTGCTGGGCCAGTTCCGGATCGTCGCTCAGGATCGCCGCTTCGAGGTAATGACCCAGAGCGTCTTCGTAATCACCTACGGCACCAAGCCGCTCGGCCGCAAGAACGTGAAAAAGCAGCTCCGAATCAAGAGCCGGATCGTCCGAAGGCTGGATGATGGGAACATCATCAACCTGAGCATCTGCAGACTGATCCACGACTGGCGCACCGGCACAACCAATCAGTGTCAGAATGACTGCGACAACGACGATCGACTTGCGCTGCCTGGGTAACCATACGAAAATGGGGAGTTTTTCCAACAATTTGTCACACATGTCTCTATCCGCCTTGGGAATCAGCCACCAGACCGCTCCGATCAGTATTCGGGAACGGCTGGCATTTGCTGCTGAAACGCTGCCCGAGGCGACCACGGCTCTGGCCGGGGTGGATGGCATCGAGGGCTGCGCGATCATCAGCACCTGCAATCGCACCGAACTGTACTTGTCCGGCGACCAGACTGCCAGTGATCAGACTATCACGCGCGCTGCCAGTGAGTGGCTGCATGACTGGCATGGACTGGTTCCCGGTCAGTATCGCGAACATTTTTATCAATTGGAGCAATCGGCCTGCATGTTCCACCTTATCAAGGTGATTGCCGGCGCCGATTCCATGATTATCGGAGAGCCTCAGGTCGCCGGCCAGGTCAAGCAGGCCTGGCAGTCTGCACGCACGCTTGCAACTCTTGACACCCGCCTGGACAGAATGTTTCAGCACGCGTTTGCCGGCGCCAAGCGAGTGCGTTCGCAAACCGGTATCGGCCGCGACCCGGTCACCCTGCCATTCGCGGCCTTGCGCCTGGCCCGCCAGATTTTCGGGGCGCTGGACAACTCGCGCGCCTTGCTGATCGGCGCAGGAGAAATGATCGAGGATTGCGCTGTTCATTTCCAGCAATCGGGGATCGACTCGCTGACCATTGCCAATCGCGATGCCGACCGGGCCGCGAACCTGGCTGCCCGATTTGGTGGCCGTGGCTTCGGGCTGGACGCATTGCCGGAGCTGCTGCCGGAGGCCGACCTGGTGATCGCGTGCACGGCCAGCCCAACCGCGATTCTGACCAGGCCCATGTTCAAACAAGCCATGCGCAGTCGCCGCCATCGGCCCATTTTCGCCCTGGACCTGTCCGTCCCACGCAATATCGACTCGGCCTGCGCCGACTTGAATGATGTATTCCTGTATACCATTGATGATCTGCATGCCATCGTCGAGGACAACCAGCAGAAAAGGGTCGGTGCGATGCAACATGCCATCGATATCATCGAATCGGAAGTGCTGTCATTTGAGCGCTGGTTGCGCCTGCAGGACACCAGCGCAACATTGAAGCAACTGCGCCACCGCGCTCAGACCGAACGCGATGAGCTTCTGGAGCAGGCGCGCGCTCAACTGGCTGCCGGGCAGGACCCTGGCGACGTACTGCAGCGCCTGAGCCACCGGCTGGTCAATCGCCTGTTGCACGGCCCCAGCATTCGTCTGCGCCAGGCGGCCGAGAGCGCCGACGAAACCTTGCTGGAAGCCGCCCGCTACTACTTTCTGGATGACTAATGATGAACCCCGGCATCCGCCAGCGCCTGACCGAAGTTGATGAACGCTTCGAGGAACTTGAGCACATGCTCGCCGACCCCGGCGTGATCGGTGATCGCAACCAGTTTCAGACCTTGTCTCGGGAATACGGTGAACTTGAGCCATTGATTCGACTGTGGCAGCAATACCAGACCACCGAGCACACCATTTCCGAGGCGCGCGAACTGCTGGAAGAAGGCGACCGCGACATGCGCGAAATGGCCGAGGACGAAATCGGACGCGCCGAAATCGAACAGGAAAGCCTGCAGGCCGAGCTTCAGCGTCAGTTGCTGCCGAAGGACCCAAACGACGAGCGCAATATCTTTCTGGAGGTTCGTGCCGGCACAGGTGGTCAGGAAGCGGGACTTTTTGCCGGCGACCTGTTGCGCATGTACACCCGCTACGCCGAAAACCGGGGCTGGAAGGTCGAGATCATGTCGTGTCATGACAGTGAAGCCGGTGGCTATCGAGAGGTCATTGCCCGGGTGATCGGGCGCGGCGCCTGGTCGCGGCTCAAGTTCGAATCCGGCACTCACCGGGTTCAGCGCGTGCCAGCGACAGAGTCGCAGGGCCGTATCCATACCTCGGCCTGCACCGTTGCCATCCTCCCCGAAGTCGAGGCCGTCGACGCAGTGGACGTCAACCCCAATGACCTCAGAATCGACACCTACCGCTCCTCGGGCGCCGGTGGCCAGCACGTCAACACCACCGATTCGGCGATCCGGATTACCCACCTGCCCTCGGGCATCGTGGTCGAGTGTCAGGATGAGCGCTCGCAGCACAAGAACAAGGCCCGCGCTCTGAGCCTGCTGGGTTCAAGACTGCTGGAAGCCGAAATCGAGCAACAACGCAGCCAGCGCGCGGCCGATCGAAAACTGCAGGTGGGATCGGGTGATCGTTCCGAACGAATCCGCACCTACAATTTCCCCCAGGGCCGGGTGACCGACCATCGTATCGGCCTGACCCTGTATGATCTGGAAGCCATCCTTCACGGCGATCTGGATGCGGTGATAAAACCGCTGCTGGAAGCCCACCAGGCCGAGTTGCTGGCCGAAATGAGCTGACTTATGCAAACCACGCTGACGATTGAAACTTCCGGACGAAGCCTGATCGACTTGACTCGCGAAGTCAGCCGTCAGGTTGAATCAGCCAGGATCAGCAATGGCCTTTGTCACCTTTTCATCCAGCACACGTCAGCCTCGCTTTTAATCACCGAAAATGCCGACCCGGACGTGCTCGTCGACCTGGAAACTTTCCTGTCCGACCTGGCGCCCGATGGCGACCCGCGCTACATCCACACCGCCGAAGGTCCGGACGACATGCCGGCCCACGTGCGCTCTGCCCTCACCCAGACCAGCCTCAGCATACCGGTGATTGACGGCCGTCTGGCGCTCGGCACCTGGCAGGGCATTTTTCTTTGGGAACATCGCCATCGCCCTCACAGGCGCAGGATAGTATTGACTCTGTTGACAATCACTTGAGTATCGCGCATCCCACTCACAGCGACGGCTTTCGTCGCCACCACTTCATATTAGATAGTTATAATATGTCGTAACAGGCTCAGCCCGGAGGCACTACCGTGGAACTCGACCCGCTCCTGCTCTCACGCATCCAGTTTGCGTTCGTGGTTTCCTTCCACGCCATTTTCCCGGTTTTCACCATTGGGCTGGCAGCCTATATCGCCGTTCTTGAAGGCATCCACTACCGCACCGACAACCCGGTCTACGAAAAACTGTCCAAATTCTGGATCAAGGTCTTTGCCATCGTGTTCGGCATGGGTGTGGTCTCCGGCATTGTCATGGCTTTCCAGTTTGGAACCAACTGGAGTCGTTTCTCCTATGGCGCGGCCAATTTCATCGGGCCGCTTCTGAGCTATGAGGTGGTCACCGCGTTCTTTCTCGAAGCCACCTTTCTTGGTGTTCTGCTGTTCGGTCGAGACAAGGTTCCGCGTGGCGCGCACCTGTTCTCTGCCTGCATGGTTGCCCTGGGCACCTTTATCTCGTCATTCTGGATCCTGTCGGCCAACAGCTGGATGCATACGCCGGCCGGGGTCGAGTTCAATGACGGCATCGTCCAGATGACCTCATGGACCCAGGCGATCTTCAATTCGTCGCTACCTTACCGCTTTTCCCACATGGCAGTGGCCTCCTTCATCACCGGCGGCTTTGTCGTGGCCGGCGTCAGCGCCCTGTATTTGCGCCAGGGACGCAACCCGAACACCAGCCGGAAGGCGCTGCAGATGTGCGTGATCATGCTGGCGGTCGCCACGCCTCTGCAACTGGTGCTCGGCGATTTGCACGGACTCAATACGCTGAAGAACCAGCCGGTCAAGGTGGCCGCGATGGAAGGCCACTGGGAAACCCGGACCGGGGCACCGCTGGTGCTGTTCGCCATTCCTGATGCGCGCAATGAAACCAACCATTTCGAGATCGCCATTCCCTACCTGGGCAGTCTGATTCTGACCCATGACATGCATGGCGAAATCGCAGGCCTGAAATCATTCCCGCCTGAAGACCGGCCGCCGGTCGGCATCGTCTTCTGGGCGTTCCGCGTCATGGTCGGCCTGGGGCTGATCTTCATCGCGCTGTCGTTGGTCTCGGCCTGGCTGCTTTGGCGCGGCAGGCTGTTCGACTCGCCACGGGTCCTCAAAGCCCTGACCTGGATGATTCCCCTGCCCTTTGTAGCGGTGCTGGCCGGATGGGTAGTCACCGAGGTTGGACGCCAGCCATGGATCATTTACGAAATCATGCGGGTCGATGACGCGGTAACGCCGTCGCTGACCGGCGCCATGGCACTGACCAGCCTGATCGGCTACATTCTGGTTTACGCGATCATTTTCAGCGCCGGGCTGCTCTATCTGCGCCGGGTGATCGTGGCCGGCCCTGACCCGATTGATGCCGCCCAGGATGAACAGACAGCGCGACCAAAGCGCCCATGGTCGGCGGCGCCATCAAGCCCGGATTCAGTTAGCGAAGCGAAGGGAATCTAGCCCATGGAACTGATCGATCTGACATTGATCTGGGTGGTGATCATTGGTGTCGCCGTGTTCATGTACGTGCTGATGGACGGCTTCGACCTGGGTGTTGGCATCCTATTTCCGTTCGCGCCCGACAACGACGCGCGTGACGAGATGATGAACTCGGTCGCGCCAATCTGGGACGGCAACGAAACCTGGCTGATTCTGGCCGGCGCGGGACTGCTGGCCGCCTTTCCGCTGATCTACTCGGTGTTTCTGCCCGCCCTCTATATTGGCGTGTTCCTTCTTCTTGCCGGCCTGATCTTCCGAGGCGTCGCCTTCGAGTTCCGCTTCAAGGCCGGTGCGCGTCGATTCTGGTGGGACCGGGCTTTTTTTGGTGGTTCAACCGTGGCCTCGTTTGCCCAGGGCGCCGTTGTCGGCACCTATATCCAGGGATTTCGGGTTGAGGAGTTTCAATATGTCGGCGGCGCCTTTGACTGGCTGACCCCGTTTACTGTCATGACCGGGCTCGGCGTGGTGGCAGGCTACGCGTTGCTCGGGGTGACCTGGACTATCCTCAAGACCGAAGGCAGGACCCAGGCCTGGGCTTTCCGTCTTGCGCCGTGGCTATTGGCCGTCGTGATGGGTTTTTTCGTTATTGTCAGCCTATGGACGCCACTGGCCCACGAACGGGTCATGAGCCGCTGGTTTGACAACCTGAGCTGGCTCTGGCTGTTCCCCGCCATGACCGCCGCCACGGCGGCCTTTGTCTTTCTGCGTATCCGCCAGCGTGCCGAGGCCGGGCCCTTTATTGGCTCCATGGCACTGTTCGGCCTGTTCTACCTGGGTCTGCTCATCACCCAGTGGCCGTACGCTGTGCCCCCGGACTACACATTCTGGGACGCGGCTTCCGATCCCGGCAGCCAGCTTTTTCTGTTGATCGGCGTTCTGTTCCTGATCCCGATCATATTCGGCTATACAGCCTGGACATACTGGGTGTTCCGCGGCAAGGTCCGCGCCGGTGAGGGTTACGCCGGTCACTGACACGACCAGTCAACCGGGCGAAGGGGGAGGTCGCTGGCTTCGCCAACTAGCGCCTGCCTGGCTGATGCCCTGGTCTTTCAGCCTCGCCCTGGTCGAGGCCGGCCTCATCATCGCCCAGGCCGCGCTTCTGGCTTTTGTTTTTCATGCCGTCGTCATCGAAGGTCTCGCCATGGCCGAATTGGTTGCCGTGCTGGCCTGGCTGCTCTCGGTCTTCATGCTGCGAGCCGGTCTGAGCGCACTGAAGGGCGCATTGAGTGCCCACGCCTCGGCCGCCGTGCGTCTGGATTTACGCCCCCGACTGTTCGAGCGCATGGCGGGGGCCGGACCACTGCTGAGCGGCCAGCTGGGTACAGGGCGACTGGCGACCAGTCTGGTTGATCAGGTTGAAACCCTGGACGGCTACTACGCCCGTTTTCTTCCCCAACTGGCAGCAGCCCTTGTGATTCCGACCCTGATCGCCACAGCGGTCGCCTACCAGAATTGGCTGGCCGGTCTGTTGCTGGCGCTGACCGCGCCTCTCATCCCGCTGTTCATGGTGCTGGTAGGCATGGGAGCGGAGCAGCTGAGCCGTCGACACCAACAGTCATTGGGACGTCTGTCGGGATTGTTTCACGATCGATTGCGCGGCCTGGATACTATCAGGCGGTTTGGCGCCCAAAGCCATGAAGCCGACCGACTGGCTGGACTTTCCGACGAGTTTCGTCGCCGGAGCATGGCGGTACTGCGCCTGGCATTTCTGTCCTCGGCCATACTGGAGTTCTTCGCCGCGGTCGCCATTGCCTCGCTGGCCATCTATATTGGCCTCGGCCTGCTCGATTACATCCGGTTTGGACCTGCAACGGATCTCACACTGGCCACCGGTCTGTTCATTCTGTTGCTGGCCCCTGAATTTTTCAGCCCCTTGCGCCAGCTTGCCCAGCATTGGCACGACCGTGCCAACGCGCTGGCCGCGGCCGCGGAAATTCGCGAATTGCTGGCGACTCCGGCGGCACGTCCTGAGCCCCTGGCGGCGGCGCTGCACCTGCCCCGCCAGACCTGCTCCGTGCGAGTCAATGATCTGCGGTTTGCCTATCCGGGTCGCAAGCCGGCATTGCGCGGCATCAATCTGACCATCAAGGCTGGGGAGCATGTCTTGATTACCGGCGCCAGCGGTTCCGGAAAATCCACCCTGATCAACCTGCTGGCAGGTTTTCTGGCCCCGGAAAACGGATCAATCGTCTTCGATCGCACCCGAATCGACGAGTTGACGACAGCCCAATTGGCCGAGTGCCGGGCCTGGCTGGGGCAAAGCCCGGTCCTGTTCCCCGGATCAATTGCCGACAACATCGCCCTGGGTCAGCCGGGCGCGAATTCCGAATCCATCCGCCGGGCAGCGCGACTAGCCGCAGTCGATGAATTCACCGATCATCTGCCGCACGACCTGCAAACCACCGTCGGGCAGGATGGATTTGGCTTGTCTGGCGGTCAGGCGCAACGGATCGCGCTGGCCCGTGCGTTGCTCATTCCGCGCCCCATCCTGTTGCTGGATGAACCCACGGCCAGTCTCGATGCCGATAGTGAGCACAAGGTCTGGACGGCAATCAGCGCGGCTGCCAGCGCCCGGTCCATGACGGTTGTCTGCGCCAGTCACAGCCGCCAGGCGCCAGCCTTCGCCGATCGTGTGCTTCACCTGGACAGTGGGCGCTTGCAGGAATCGCTGCCATGATCGGCAGCCTCAAGGGATTCGGCAAGTTGGGTCTGGCCAGGCTGGCCCGAAAGCGCCTGGGCTGGCTTGCCGCCGGACTGGCCCTGGCTGTCCTCAGCCTGGCTGCCGGTATTGCATTACTGGCACTGTCAGGCTGGTTCATCACGGCCAGCGCTCTGGCGGGCCTGGGTCTGATTGTCGCGCTCGATATCTTTACGCCTGGCGCCGGCATTCGTCTGGCCGCCCTGACCCGCACCGTGTCCCGCTATTTGGAACGCCTGATCACGCATGAGGCCACCTTCAGGCTGCTCGCGGACCTGCGCATCGAGGTATTTTCACGTCTGCTGCGACACGACGAGATCCAGCTGAGATCGCTCAGACGTGGCGACACCCTCAGCCGCCTGACGGCGGATGTCGACCTCCTGGATCATCTGTTTCTCGGTATTGCCGCTCCGACACTGGCGGCCGTGATTGTCACTCTGTTGGCCAGCCTTTTGCTGGCCCTGGTCAATCCGGTGCTGGCCCTCATTCCGATTCTTTGCCTGATCGTCGCCGGCCCTGTGGTGACCGGCATGATCCTGGCAACTGGCCGACAATCAAGTCGGCAACTGGGTCAGGCGCTGCCCGAACTACGCGGCCTCGCCAGTGACAGCATCGAGGGTCTTGGTGAACTGCGCGCGCTGAACCAGCTCGGCATGCAGGGTAAAAGGATCAATCAGATTGCACTGACCATCACAGAATTTCAGCGACGCCTGGCCACGCTTGATGCGCTGGGCCAGGCCGTGGTCATTGGCCTTGGATTTCTGGCTGCATGGCTGACCCTGGTCGCCAGCCTCTTGCTGGTTCAGCGCGGCTTGATCACCGCCCCGGTGGCCGGGCTGATTGTGCTGGCCGTATTCGGGCTCGGTGAAGCCTGGCACCCGCTGCCGGCCGCATGGCGCCGATTGAGTCTGTGCCGCACCGCCGCCGAGCGCACTGTCGAGGTGATCAATCAACCGTCCGGCCTGCCCGCTCCCACCCATTCGGTGATGCCCGGCCCCGGGTTCGCTCTGTTTTTCGAGCATGTCTATCATGCCTATTGCCCTTTCGACCCGCCCGTATTCAAGGACTTTTCCCTAAAAATTGCACACGGTGAAAAAATCGCTGTGACCGGTCCCAGCGGTTCCGGCAAGACCACCCTGGCGCTGCTGCTGATGCGCCAGATTGATCCGCAATCGGGACGCGTAGTCGCAGGTGCGATCGACTTGAAGCAGATTGACCCCGACCAATGGCGTCAACTTGTCGGCTACCTGCCCCAGAACCCGGTCCTGTTTCGAGACAGCCTGGCGGCTAATTTGCGGCTTGCCCGGCCGCTGGCCAGCGATGAAGAAATGACAGCCGCGCTCAACGCGGTCGGATTGGGTCCCTTCCTGGATGGCTTGCCCGAGGGTCTCGACAGCTGGATTGATGAGGCCGGCGCCAATGTCTCAGGCGGACAGCGACGGCGCATTGCCCTGGCGCGCCTGATGCTCACCGACCCACCCATTGTCATCCTGGATGAACCCCTGGCCGGGCTGGATCCCGTCACCCGCCGGGAACTGGCCGTCAGGCTCAGCCTGTGGCTGGCGGACAAAACGGCCATCATGATCACCCACAGTCTTGATGAGCTGCCCCACCACGACCGGGTGATCAGGCTCGGCTGACCGCACCCTGCGGGCAAGCTGGAATCATTTCTTTGAAATCCAACGCATCTCTTTTAATTCAAATGTATTGCGTTTTAATACGATTGTGTTATAGTGCAAATCACGCACTCTTGAGAACAACCCAGTGGCCAAACAGACTGTAACCCTGAGACTGGATGAAGATGATTTGACCTACTTGTCCCAGGTCGAGATTTCGGGCGCCGGCAACCTGAGCGAAAAGATTCGCGCCTTGCTGACCGAAGCCCGCGCGCAGCGCGAAGGTTGCGAGGATTTTGCCGCGGCTCATGACTTTTCCCGCCGTCTTTTTGCCCGGATCGAGCGTGATATCCATGCTGCCGAGATGGATTCCGATTGCCGATCTGAATTCGTACACCGCACCCTGTCCTGGCTGCCGGAGGTAACCGCATACGTGCTTTCGGCACAGCGGAGTGACGTGCGCGTCGAAAGCCGCAAGAATCTTGAGCGCTTCGAGCTTGGCCTTGCTGAGCGGGTGTTCAGTCTGGTTGATTCCATGCTGCAATTGTCGCAAGCGGGCTTTTCCGGCTGCTATTCGTCGGATAAGCTGGCCAAGCGTGCCGGCTTTGGGGTAAAAAGCAGGACTGAGGGCGACTGATCACACTTCCCATTTCAAGTCTGTTCCGCAAAACTGATCACCAACTTACAGGAGAATGACAAATGAGTGAGTCCTTGAGACAACGTGTAGGTCGCCTGGTCGCCGGTGGTTTCAATGCCCTGGTCGACGCCGTCGA
>JBGTLI010000071.1:0-5436 GCA_041744195.1 Wenzhouxiangella sp.
AGCGCGCACGATCCGCCTGACCCAGCCGGGCCAGCACCGGCACCCCAGCCACAACCCGGTCAAACAACCCCCGATCGGGCCGGGCCCGCGTCAACCGCCGCTGCTGAAACCAGGAAAACATGGGGGGATGATAGAGGAAAGAGTTAAAGTACGCCCATGACCCGATCCCCCGTTTTCCAGTTGGCCGAAGAATTGATCCGGCGTGTTTCTGTCACTCCTGAGGATTCCGGGTGCCAGGAGCTGATTGCGGAGCGTTTGCGAGCTGTCGGGATGGAGGTTGAGTCGATTGAAGTCGGTGAGGTTATGAACCTGTTCGCCTGGCACGGGGAGGGGCGTCCTCACCTGTTGCTGCTGGGTCATACCGATGTCGTTCCACCCGGCCCTGAAGCCGACTGGGCCTCTCCGCCGTTCAGCCCGCAGGTGCGGGATGGCCACCTCTTTGGGCGCGGTGCGGCTGACATGAAATCCTCGGTCGCGGCTTTTGTCGTTGCCCTGGAAGAATACCTGCGTCGCTACCCTGACCATCCGGGCATGGTCTCGCTGTTGCTGACTTCCGATGAGGAAGGGGTCGCCGAACATGGGGTGCGCGCCATTGTGCCGATGCTCGACAAGCGCGGCCTGTTGCCCGGTGCCTGCCTGGTGGGCGAGCCCTCCAGTCTGAAGCGCCTTGGCGACAACCTGCGGATCGGCCGGCGTGGCAGTATCCAGGCCCGATTGCGAATTTGGGGGCGCCAGGGTCATACCGCCTACGCTCATCCTGCCGAGAACCCGGTTCACCGCGCCGGCCCCCTGATCGCGACGTTGGGCAGCCTGTCATATGAAGACGGGGACGACTATTTCCCCCCGACCCGGCTGCAAATTTCCAATATTCACGCCGGCACCGGCGCCGACAATGTCACGCCGGGCGAGCTGGAAGTGATGTTCAATATCCGCAACAACCCGAACAGTTCGGCGCAATTGCTCGAAAACCGGCTGCGTGACATCATCCAGGAACACGATCCAGGCGACTGGACCCTGGACTGGCGGGTTTCGGGCGAGCCCTTCGGCCCGGCGACCGGCCCGCTGCCAGCCATCGCGGCGACTGCCTGTCACGAGCAACTCGGTATCGAGCCCGAACTCGATACCGGGGGCGGCACCTCGGATGGCCGGTTTTTTGGTCCGCGCGGCATTCCGGTGGTGGAACTCGGGCCGGTCAATCGCACCATCCACCAGGTCAACGAAAGTGTTTCCCTGGTCGACCTGGATCGGTTGCCCGACCTTTATCAGGCTATTATCGAGAACATGCTCAATAGTCCCGTTGCCTGATCCATGCGCACGATCCTCGTCATCCTCGCCATCCTCCTGTTGTTGATCCAGATTCGTCTCTGGCAGGAAGTTCGCGAAGTGCGTGTCTTGCGGGTCATGGTTGCCGAGCAGTTCGAGGAGAACAAGCGACTGCATGAACGCAACGAGGCGCTGGCAGCCGAGGTGGAAGACCTCCGGGGTGGCCTCCAGGCGATCGAAGAGCGTGCACGTTCCGAACTTGGCCTGATCCAGGAAGATGAAGAGTTTTTTCTGATCATTGATCCTAAAAACCTGGAACGTGAGCAATGACTTGCCGACGAGTGATCACGTGACCGCAACAGCCTGGGGCGGACCGCCAGCGAAGGGTTTGATCCGCTCTTGTCCCGAGGACTTTCGTGTGCTCGAGAATCTCGGGCATCAGCCCGACGGCGATGGCGAGCACCTGTGGCTCTGGGTCGAAAAGCGGGAGCAGAATACGGTTTTCGTCGCCACCGAGTTGGCGCGGGCCGCCGGAGTCCATCCGCGCCATGTCAGCTTCGCCGGCCTTAAGGACCGCAACGCCGTCACCCGCCAGTATTTCTCCATCCATCTGCCCGGCCAGGCCGATCCGGATCTGACCGATTGGCAACCTGAAGGCATCACCATTCTGGAAGCCCAACGTTCCAGCCGAAAAATCCAGCGCGGCAGACTTGAAGGCAACAGTTTTGAATTGGTCGTTCGGGATCTGGAAGGCGACCTGGATCAACTCGAGCAGCGCCTGATCAATGTACGCGATGAGGGTGTGCCCAATGGTTTCGGTGAACAGCGCTTCGGCGGCAACAACCTGGCCCGCGCCCACGCACTTTTTGCCGGCAAGCTCCGACGTAAGCCCTCCAAGAACAAGCGCGGCTTCTACCTCTCGGCCGCTCGCAGCCTGATTTTCAATCTCGTCCTGGCCGAGCGAATTGAAAATGGCACCTGGAACCGGCTGATCGACGGAGACGTCGCTTCGCTGGAAGGATCACACTCATGGTTTCCCGCTGATCCAACCGACCCCGAGCAGATCGAGCGCTGCCGCATCCAGGACATTCACCCCAGCGGCCCCATGGTCGGCGAGGGTGATAATCCGACCAGTGGCCGGGTTGCCGAACTGGAGAATCGGATATTTGATGAACAACGAGAACTGGTCGAAGGCCTCAAGAAATTCCGCCTCCAACACCAACGCCGCGCCCTGCGCATGAAAGTCCAAAACCTCGAATGGACCTTCCCTGACCCCAACATCCTCAAACTAAACTTCTCCCTCGGCCAAGGCAGCTACGCCACCTCCGTCCTGAGAGAGTTGGTCGATTACAACGAGTAAATGCGTTCATCCTCTCCCGTCTCCCCTCTCCCGTCTCCCCTCTCCCGTCTCCCCTCACCACGATCCCTTCCCCCGCCCCCAATTTTCCTTTAACCTTTAACCTTTCACCTTTAACCTTTCCCCCGCCCCCCCATGACCTTCCGCCTGAAAGCCGCATCCGGCCCCCACACCGGCAAGACCTTCGACCTGGGCGATGACACCGCCATCGGCGCCTCGCCATCTGCCGACATCCGTATCGAAGGCGTCAACGACAAGCATGCCCGTATCGTCTTCGACGGTGAAACCCTGACCCTGGAAACCAGCGCCGAGGCCTGGGTTAACGGCGAACCGGCCAGTCGCTATCCTCTCAAATCCGGCGACGAAATCCGCTTCGGCCAACACCGGTTCGTCCTCCAGGCACCGGGCCTCAGACCCCCGAGCGTTCTGAAGGACACCCGTGAACGACAACGCGTCAGTCCCTGGACCTGGGCAGTCATCGCCGCCGCCAGCCTTGGTGGCCTGGGTACCATGGCCGCGTATGTGATCAGCCGTTTGGGGTGAGGGCGGTTGGCTGCAAACCAGCAAACTAGCCAACCAGCAAACCGCCTCTAACCAGCCAACCGCCCCCAGCTAACCAGCCAACCAGCTAACTATCAAACCAAGCCCCGCCATAATCCCGACCAGCGTAAACAATCCCAGCCGCAGCACGAACAGCAACACCATGGCCAGGATGGTCAGGCCAAAAGCCCAGGGGTCGAGGCTGTGGATGACGGGGAGGTCGAAATCGAGGCCGTAGCCGGCGTATTCGCGCGTTTCTCCGAAAAGCAGCCGCAATCCGAACCACAGGGCGAGATTGGCAATCACGCCGACGACGGCGGCGGTGATTCCGCGCAAGGCGCCGGCAATGCGGGGATTGCCGCGCAGCTTCTCGACATGGGGTGCGAACAGGAAGATCCACAGGAAGGAGGGTGCGAACATTACCCAGGTGGTCAGCATGGCGCCCAGGCTGCCGGCCAGGAGCGGGTTGAGCATGCCCTCATGCCGCCAACTGCCGAGAAAGCCGACAAACTGGGTCACCAGAATCAACGGCCCCGGCGTTGTCTCCGCCAACCCCAGGCCATCAAGCATTTCGGTCGCCGTCACCCAGGCACGGGCTTCGGCCGCGTATTGAGCCACCCAGGCCAGCACCGCGTAGGCGCCGCCGAAGCTCAGCACCGACATCAGGCTGAAAAATCCGGCCAGTTGGGCCCAGACCGAATCGCGCCCCAAAAACAGGGCCAGCAGAACCACGGGCAGCAACCAGGCCACAGCCGTCGCCGCCGGAACCCGCCAACTGACACTTGCGGCCGGCGTATCAGTTCCCAGCACGGCTGGCTGGCTCGAAAACAGCAGCAGCCCCAGCAATGCAGCAGACAAGATGACCAGTGGAAAGGGCAGGGAGAAGAAAAACATCGCGGCAAAGGCCAGCAGCGCCAGCATCAGAGCGGAAGTCCCGCTGACCACCCTGCCGGCCATGCGCAGCAGCGCCTGGGCGACAATCGCCAACACCGCGCACTTGAGCCCGAACAGCAGACCCTCGACCACCCCGGTCTGACCCACGGTGACATACAGCAGGCTCAAGGCCAGCATCACCAACGCGCCCGGCAATACGAAAACGATGCCGGCCATGAAGCCGCCGCGAACCCCGTTCAGCAGCCAGCCGATGTAAGTTGCCAGTTGCTGCGCCTCAGGCCCGGGCAACAACATGCAGAAATTCAAGGCATGATTGAACCGCGCCTGGTCCAGCCACTGCTTCTCATCCACGATCAGGCGCTGCATCACCCCAATCTGCGCCGCCGGCCCGCCAAAGCTCAAAAACGCCACCTTCAGCCAAACCCCAAAGGCCTCCCTCAAACTCACAGTACTCCCCAGGCTTTCATGCATCGACCCAGTATAAAGCCCCAGCCCAAACCCCGCGCATACGTAGGCACCCCCACCCCATCAGTTACAATGCCCGCTTATTGTCCCGTCACCTCGGTTTCCCCTGAACCCTTTAACCTTTAACTTTTCCCCCTTCTTATGCCCTACAAACTCCCAACCCGCGTCATCCATGCCGGCCAGACCCCGGACCCATCGACCGGCGCGATCATGACGCCGATCTACACCACTTCGACCTATGTCCAGAACAGCCCCGGTGATCATCAGGGTTACGAATACTCGCGCTCGCACAACCCGACGCGCAAGGCGTGGGAAGCTTGTATCGCGGACCTGGAAGGGGGCAAGCACGGTTTTGCCTTTGGTTCGGGCATGGCGGCGATTGACTGTTTGATGCACCTGCTGGAGCCCGGTGATCATGTGCTGGCCACCGACGACCTCTACGGCGGCACCTACCGCTTGTTCGAGAACGTGCGCAAGCGGGCATCGGGCCAGAGCTTCAGCTTCGTCGACCTGGCCGACCTGGACGCCGCCCGGGCCGCGATCACTGACAAGACGCGCATGATCTGGGTCGAAACCCCGACCAACCCGATGCTCAAGCTGGTCGATATCGCCGCCATCGCTGAATTGGCGCGTGAAACGGGCGCCATGCTGGTCGTCGACAACACGTTCGCCACACCGATGCTGCAGCAGCCGATCGCGCTGGGCGCGGATGTCGTGGTCCACTCGGTGACCAAGTATCTGAATGGACACTCCGACATGGTCGGTGGTGCGCTGGTCGTCAAGAGTGATGAATTGGGTGAGCGCATCGGCTACCTGCAGAACGCCTCTGGCGGCGTGCAGGGGCCATTCGATTCCTTCCTGGTAATGCGCGGCGTCAAGACTCTCGCCCTGCGCATGAAAGCCCATTGCGAAAGCGC
>JBGTLI010000072.1:0-2081 GCA_041744195.1 Wenzhouxiangella sp.
GGCCAGGTTCTTGCCAACACAAAAATGCTCCGGTTTCCGGACCTGCATGATGATCGCGTCGTGTTCAGTTACGGCGGCGATTTATGGGCTGCGCCAGCTTCCGGCGGCACAGCCTATCGTTTGACCAGTCACCCTGGGCTCGAACTGTTTGCGAAATTCTCACCCGATGGCCGTTCAATTGCATTTACCGGCCAATATGGCGGCGATGAACAAGTCTATGTCATGCCTGCCTCAGGGGGTGAGCCACGGCAGTTGACCTGGTACCCGGCGGCCGGGCCATTGCCCCCACGCTGGGGTTACGACCATCAGGTTTATGGCTGGACGCCGGATGGTGAACACGTGCTGTTTCGTTCGCGGCGCGATGCCTGGGGGTCGAGCTCGGCGACGCTTTATACGGTGCCTGTCGCTGGCGGACTGCCCGAAGCGCTGCCGATACCGGTGTCAGGAGCCGGTACATTCAACGAGGACGGTACCAAACTGTTCTACTCGCCCCTGTTTCGCGACTTCAGGACCTGGAAGCGCTACCAGGGTGGCTGGGCCCAGAGCCTGTGGTTGTTCGATCTTGAAGCCAACGATGCCCGCCAGATCACCAGCCATCCGCGTACCGACCGCGACCCGATGTGGATCGACGGCATGGGTTACTTTGTGTCCGATCGTGATGGCACGTTGAATCTGTATCGTGTCGATCCGGAAACGCTGGAAGTCACCCAACTGACCTTCCACACCGACTGGGATGTGCGCTGGGCGAGCTCTGGCAATGATGGCCGGATCGTTTACGAATCCAACGGCCAGCTTCGCATCTTCGATACCCGCGACAACAGCGATACCGGCATCGTCATTCATGTGCCCGACGACGGTGTCAATCGGCGCGTACGCACCGCCAGCGTGGCCGGGCAGATCAATCGTGCTCAGCTCAGCCCGACCGGTCAGCGCGTCCTTTTCGAAGCTCGTGGCAACCTGTTCAACGCGCCGGTCGGCGATGGCCTGACCCGCAGCCTGACAGACCGCTCCACCGCTCATGACCGCGAGTCCGACTGGTCGGACGATGGACGGACCGTGGTGTTTGTTTCCGACATCAGTGGCGAGGAAGAGCTCTATACCATGCCGGCCAACGGCAACGGTGAGCCAGTCCGGATCACTTCCGGGAATCAGACCCGCTTTTACCGGCCACTGTTCGCGTCCGGTGGCAAGCATGTGGCAGTCACTGACAAGGATGGACGCATCTACGTTGTGCCCGCCGACGGCAAAGGCGAACTGCGCGAAGTCGGGCGGGACCCCGGCTGGCGCAATCGGGATCACGCCTGGTCGCCGGCTGGCGATCTGCTGGCTTTCAGTCAGACTCAGCCCAGCGGCCTGCGCGCGCTTTACATCTACAGCGTGGCCGATGGCAAGACGCGTCAGGTATCCGATGGGCTTTTTTCCGAATATCAGCCATCATTTTCACCCGATGGCCAATATCTGTACTTTCTGGGAGACCGCGAGTTCTCTCCGCAGATATCACAGCGTGAATGGAACTATGCGGTCAATAGGACCGCTGGCATCTATGCCTTTGCCCTGACCGCGGACGCGCCCAATCCGTTCGCGCCGGAGGATACCGATGAGCCCGGCGTCAATGGCAACAATAACGACAATAACGACAATGGCAAAGACAGTGACAGCAAGAAAAAGGCCAAGTCCGACCGCACATCGATCGACTACGACGGCCTGGCCCAGCGTCTGGTTCGGGTGCCGATGGATGCAGGCAACTACACCAGCATGCTGGTCGCGGACAAGGGGATCGTCTTTGTCGAGCACGAGGCCTTCTATTACGGCCGGGAAGCGGAGCGTCCGCCCCGCATCAGGCTGTTCAGCTTCAAGGATCGCGAGGTCAAGAATTTCGCCAGCGGCCAGCAGGTCATGGATTTCAGCAGCGACCGCAAGCGGATTCTGACCAGAAGCGGCAATACCTGGCGGGTTTACGATATCGCCAAGGAAGGCCGCGAGCCCGAAACCGTGAGTACCGCCGGGCTGCAGGCAACGATCGATCCGGTCGCCGAGTGGGCAACCGCGTTCGACGAGGTCTGGCGTCGTTTTCGCGATCA
>JBGTLI010000073.1:0-6609 GCA_041744195.1 Wenzhouxiangella sp.
ACAGGCAGATGCAGATGAAGGTCATCACCTGCCACTCCATGCCGCCGAGGATGCTGATGGTCTGGCCCTCGACCGCAGGTGTTGCGGCAAACACTTCGGCGTAGTCCAGCGAGCCCATGTAGAACAGCACCGCGGCGATACCGAGCAGGAATCCGAAATCGCCGATGCGGTTGATCAGAAACGCCTTGAGATTGGCCTTGACCGCAGAATCCTTCTTGAACCAGAACCCGATCAGAAGATAGGAGACCACACCAACTGCTTCCCAGCCGAAGAAAAGCTGTAAAAAGTTGTTGGCCATCACCAGCATCAACATGGCGAAGGTAAACAGGTTGATGTAGGAAAAGAAGCGCTGGTAACCGTCGTCGTCGTGCATGTAGCCGATGGTGTAGATGTGCACCATCAGTGATACGAAGGTCACCACCACCATCATCAGGGCGGTCAGGCTGTCGACCAGGAAACCGATCTCGAAGCGGATACCGTCGCTGATCGCCCAGGTGTAGACTGAGTAGTTCAGCACTTCCATGCCGTTGAAGAACACTTCCCAGGCGACATAGGACGACAGCACAAACGATGCGCCCACGGCCAGAATGGTTACCCAGTGCGCGCCGGCCCGGCCAACCTGGTGCCGGAACAATCCGGCCACGAGGCAACCAACCAGCGGCAGCATCGGAATCAACAGCAATATCGTCTTGATGCTCACAACTGGTTACCCTTGTGACCCTTCAGCGTATCGGTGCCTGCAGCGCCGATCAATAGGCTCGTACGCCGCTTCGAATTTGAGTTGTTTTTCATCTGCCTCATCCGCATGCATTTCGTCCGCGTTGTTCTGCGACTCGGTCATCCCTTCAGGTCCGATATATCCTCGACCTTGATCGACTGGCGATTGCGGAACAGAACCACCAGGATGGCCAGACCGATAGCGGCTTCAGCAGCGGCCACGGTCAGGATGAAGAACACGAAGACCTGACCGTCCATGTTGTCGAGAAAGCGCGAGAAGGCAACGAAGTTCATGTTGACCGCCAGCAGCATCAACTCGATGCACATCAGCAGGATCAGGATATTTCTTCGGTTCAGAAAAATACCGGCGACGCTGATACAGAACAGCACCGCACCGAGGCTGAGAAAATGGGCCAGTGTCAGCATGTCAGCCCTCCTCCCCTTCCGATTGCATCTTGACCATCCGCACCCGCTCGTGGCGCTTGACCTGGACCTGACGGCTTGGATCCTGCTGTCGGGTCGAGGGCCTGCGCCGGTGAGTCAGGGCGATGGCGGCAATGATGGCGACCAGCAGCAGCACCGCGGCGACCTCAAAGGCATACAGATAATCGGTATACAACAGCAGCCCCAGTTCCCGGGTATGGCTATAGCCTTCCGGCCTCGGCTCGGGCATGACCTGCAACTCCATGCCGCGGGTCCAGATCACCAGGAACAGTTGAACCGCCATGGCGAGGGCAACCAGCAAGCCCACTGGTATATATCGCACCATGCCCTGACGCCGCGTAATGGCATTGATGTCCAGCATCATGACCACGAACAGGAACAACACCATCACAGCACCGACATAAACCAGCACCAGGACAATGGCCAGGAACTCGGCTTCAAGCAACAACCAGATGCAGGCGGCCGAAAAGAACGACAGCACCAGAAACAGCACCGCATAAACGGGGTTGCCGACGGTCACCACGCTCAGCGCCGATCCGATCAGGACGGCGCCGAAGAGGTAAAAGACGATTTCTACAATGGGCATTCCAGGCGATCCTTAGCGGTACGCTGCGTCTTGCTTGCGGGCGGCCGCGATACGCTCTTCGTAACGGTCGCCGATCGCGAGCAATTGTTGCTTGTTGACGATATGCTCGCCACGATTTTCAAAATGGTATTCGTTGATGTCGGTCTCGACGATCGAGTCGACCGGACAGGATTCTTCGCAGAACCCGCAATAGATGCATTTGAACAAATCGATATCGTAACGGGTCGTGCGGCGGGTGCCGTCTTCACGTTGATAGGAATCGATGGTGATAGCCAGCGCCGGGCAGACCGCCTCGCACAGCTTGCAGGCAATGCAGCGTTCTTCACCGTTGGGGTAGCGACGCAGGGCGTGGAGGCCGCGGAACCGGGGTGACTTCGGCACTTTCTCGTCCGGGTAGTTCAGGGTTTCCTTCGGCGCGCGCCAGAAGCGGAAGGTCACGCGCAAGCCCTGGAGCAATTCCAGCAACATCAGGGACTTGAGGTATCGGCTGACGACATTCATGGCATTAACCTCCGTACCATCCGAGCACGCGGAACACGCCCGCTACCATGATCCAGACGATGGTGATCGGGATGAAGACCTTCCACCCCAGCCGCATGATCTGATCGTAACGATAGCGTGGGAAGGTGGCGCGGAACCACAGATAAAGGAACGCGAAAAAGGCCGTCTTGATCAGGAACCAGTGGATGCCGCCGGCCGCCAGGAAGGTATCGCCAAGCAGTGGCAGACCCTGGAACGGACTCAACCAGCCGCCAAGAAAGAGAATCGAGGCGACCGCCGATATCAGGATCATGTTGGCGTATTCGGCCAGGAAGAACACGGCGAAAGCCGAGCCAGAGTATTCGACGTGGAAACCAGCAACAATCTCCGACTCACCCTCGGCGACATCGAACGGCGCGCGGTTGGTTTCGGCCACGCCGGAGATGAAGTAGATCACGAACAACGGCAGCAAGGGCAACCAGAACCAAGTTAAAAAGCTGCCGGACTGGGCATGAACAATGCCCGACAGGTTCAGCGTGCCGGACAGGACGATGACGCCGACCAGGGCGAAGCCCATTGGAATTTCGTAACTGACCGCCTGGGCCGCCGAACGCAGGGCGCCGAGCAGGGCGTACTTGGAGTTCGAAGCCCAGCCGCCTATCAAAATGCCGTAAACACCCATGGAGGTCAGGGCGAGAATCAACAGCAGCCCGGCGTCGATGTCGGCCAGCACCATCCAGTCATTGAATGGCACCACCGCCCACGCCGTCAGCGCCGGCGCCAGGGCCAGCACGGGGGCCAGCAGGAACAGGAAGCGGTTGGAGTTCGTCGGAATGATGATTTCCTTGAACAACATCTTGAACACGTCGGCAAACGGCTGCAGCAGGCCCAGCGGACCGACGCGATTGGGGCCGCGGCGGACCTGCATGTAACCAATCACCTTGCGTTCGAAATAGGTGAAGTAGGCCACCGCGATCGTGATCGGCAACACGATGGCCATGACCTTGGCCATGGTCCAGGCCAGAATGGTCAGTTGTTCGATCATGCCAAGGCCTCCACGCTGACAGGTCCAAACGAATGACCCAGTTGGCGGGTTACGCAACTTGCGACCGGCAACCAGACGGCATTCGGCGCGATGCGCGCGTCAACGGCCCATCTGATTTCGAGGTGCTGGTGACCCTGGGTTACGCGAACCTTCTCGGCCTCGCCCAGCCCCAGACGCTCGGCGGTGGCCGGGCTCAACCGCAACACCGGGTCATAGGCGTGGCTGGTTTGCTGCAAAGCAGCCGAACGGCGCACCAGGGCATCGCCGGCATAGATCAGAACGTCGCCCACTCGCCAAATCGCCTCCGCGCTGCCGGTCGTCGGTTCGGCGCGATCAGCGACGGCAAACTTCGGCGCCGCCGTTTGCGCCAGCATGGCGTGAACATCGGTCAGATCAACAAAATCAAATCCCTTGACCGCCATCATTTCACCCAGCCGGCGCAGGATTTTCCAGCCTGAGCGAGCTTCGCCCGGCGGCTTGACGGAAGCCAGAAGCTGTTGCTCCAGGCCATCCAGATTGGTATAGCTGCCGTCGGTTTCAGGCACCGGGGCCAGCGGCAGCAGCACATCGGCGACCTCGGCCAGGTCGCTGCCAACGAATGCGGTGGCGGCAACAACCGAGTGAGCCGACCGCAGTGCCGCCATGGCCGCAGCCGGATTGGCGAGATCAAATTCCGGTTCAACATCCCACAGCAGGTAACCCTGACGCGGCGCTTGCAGCATGGCCGAGGCATTCAGCCCGCCCGGCCCCGGTATGGCGCCGGCTGTCCAGGCGCCCTGGCTGTTGGCAGGTCCTGGAAGGATGCACAAATTGACTTCCAGCGTCTCGCCGATCCAGGTGGCCAGATCACGCAGCCAGGTAGCCGAAGGATGATTCAGCGCGCCATCACCCAGCAGGATCACACCGCATTCGGCCTTGTTCAGGCTCTCGGCGATGTTCCGGGCCGCCGGCTCCGGCTGGCGCTGATCGATGAACTCACCCAAAGCGCCTTTTGGCAAGGCAACACCGGCCAGGTCTGCCGCAGCCTTGGCCACCCGGCCCAGGGTTTCGGCCATGGTTTGCGGCGGCACGATCAGACGCTCGGACAGATCGAAATTGAAATCGTAGGCGACCGGGTTCAGATCCATCACCGTCGTGCCACGCTTGCGCCAGGCGGTGCGGACATGGTTGCCCAGGATCGGCTGGTCATGACGAATGTTGCTGCCAACCAGAAAAACCGCGTCAGCGGCGGCAATTTCGCGGCTGGGAATGGTCATGTGCGCGCGACCGGCTTGCGGGTGGCTGAAGTCGCTCAGGCGCAGACGGTGGTCGATACTTTCGCTGCCCAGGGCGCGGATCAGCTTCTGGATCAAAAAGTGTTCTTCGGTGGTGGCACGCGGTGACACCAGCGCGCCGAGTTCGCTCGGGCCGTGGGTATCGATTGTGCCCTTGAGCGCTTTCACGGCGGCCTTCAGGGCCGTGTCCCACTCCGCTTCCTGCCACTGGCCATTGATCTTGACGCGCGGCCGGGTCAGCCGGTCGTCGGATTGCAGGCCGTAATGACTGTAACGGTCACGATCAGACAACCAGCACTCGTTGACGGCTTCGTTGTCGCGCGGAACGCAACGCATGATGTCCTGGCCACGCACGTGGTAGAACAGGTTTGAGCCGACGCAATCATGCGAGCCGATCGCCGGCCGGGCGCGCATTTCCCACGGCCGGGCCTTGAACCGGAACGGCTTGTTGGTTAGCGCGCCAACCGGGCACAGGTCGATGATGTTGCCCGACAGCTCCGAGTTGATGTTGCGCTCGATGAAAGTCGAGATCTCGGCATTCTCGCCCCGACCGATCATTCCGAGTTCGGCCGTTCCGGCAACTTCCTCCAGAAAACGCACGCATCGGGTGCAGTGGATGCAGCGGGTCATGTCGGTCGCAATCAGCGGGCCGAGATTCTTGTCCTTGACCACCCGCTTGCGCTCGGTAAAGCGCGACACGGAACGACCATAGCCCATGGCCAGATCCTGCAATTCGCATTCGCCGCCCTGGTCGCAGATCGGGCAGTCGAGCGGGTGGTTGATGAGCAAAAATTCCATCACGCCACGCTGGGCGTCGGCGGCCCGACGTGATTCGGTAAACACCTTCATGCCGTCGGCCACCGGAGTGGCGCAGGCAGGCAAGGGCTTGGGCGCTTTTTCCACATCAACCAGGCACATGCGGCAGTTGGCCGCGATCGACAGTTTGCTGTGATAGCAGAAGCGCGGGATGTCGATGCCGATGCGGTCAGCGGCCTCAATGATCATGGAGCCCCTGGGCGCCTGAACTTCCTGGCCATCGATTTCGAGCGTGACCTGATCGATCTGTGGTTTCACTTCGCTCACGCCGCCGCTCCCATTTTCTTGGCAACAATCGAGCGACCATGTTGCACGTAGTATTCAAACTCATGACGATAATGGCGCAGGAAACCCTGCACTGGCCACGCGGCCGCTTCACCGAAGGCGCAGATGGTATGCCCTTCAATCTGGCCGGCAGCCGAGGCCAGCAGATCGATGTCCTCCATCCGCGCCTTGCCAGCCATGATGCGTTGCAGGACACGGTACATCCAGCCGGTGCCTTCGCGACAGGGCGTGCACTGACCGCAGGATTCGGCATCGTAAAAACGGGCGATCCGGGTGCAAGCTGCCACCATGCAGGTGGTCTCGTCCATGACGATCACGGCGCCCGAGCCCAGGCCCGAGCCGGCCTTCTGCAGGGCGTCGTAGTCCATGGTGATATCCATCATCACCTCGGCTGGCAACACGGGCATTGATGATCCGCCCGGAATGACGGCTTTCAGCGCGTTGCCGTTTCGCATCCCGCCGGCCATCTCCAGCAGGTCGGCAAAGCGCGTGCCCAGCGGAATTTCGTAGTTGCCCGGCTTGTTGATATGGCCGGAGACGGAAAAGACCTTCGGCCCGCCATTGTTGGGCTTGCCGATTTCCAGGAACCAGTCGGCGCCCTTTCGCATGATGGCCGGCACAGAGGCCAGACTTTCGGTGTTGTTGATGGTGGTCGGCTTACCGTAGATGCCGAAGTTGGCCGGAAACGGCGGCTTGAAGCGCGGCATGCCCTTTTTGCCTTCCAGCGATTCCATCAGCGCGGTTTCCTCTCCGCAGATGTAGGCGCCGGCGCCGAGCACGTTGTACATGTCGAAATCAATGCCTGAGCCCATGATGTCGCGGCCGATGTAGCCGGCTTGGTACGCCTCTTTCACCGCCTGCTCGATGCGCTCGAAAGGCTCATGGTGGAATTCGCCGCGCAGGTAGTTGTAGCCAATCGTCGCACCCATGGCATAGGCGCCAATCGCCATGCCCTCGACCAG
>JBGTLI010000074.1:0-2573 GCA_041744195.1 Wenzhouxiangella sp.
GCCATCAAGGAAGGCTATCTGAGTTTGGTGACCCGCGATCCGGAACTCTGGGATTACCTTCACAGTCTGGACCGAACCCAGTGGAAAGCCTTCCTCAGGAACCCGGAAACCCCGGCATCCCTAAGTGCCGTCTGTAGCGAGGTGCTGGCCAGATGGTTCCCGGAATTCAGCGGGTTTCCAGCCAGTGCCAGAAACCTCGACCAGACCCTTGCCCTCAATCTTCTGGGAACCTACGGCGCCCCGACTGCGGCCCCCCGCAATCTGGTCAGGCGCGGGCTCATCCTTTGGATGCACCGGTTGCTGGTCAGCCGCTTGAAGGTGAGGCTGCAGCAGGACAAGGCCGATCTCATCGTCGCTACCCAGGTCATGCCGGCATCGCTGTTGGCACTGCTCAAGCGTCGCGGCGAACTGAAAGACCTGCCCGCCGTTGCGGTTCTGACTGATTATGGTATCCATCCGTTCTGGCTGAAATCGCGCATTGAGCATTACTGCGTCGCCACGGCGACACTGGCTGAGGAATTGCGCCGCAAAGGCGAAGGGCTCAGTACGACCATTACCGGCATCCCGCTGAAAAAGGACTTTGACCAGCCGGTTGCCCAAGCGGTGGCCCGCAACGAGCTGAAGATCGAAGGATCGGGTCCAGTCGTCCTGATTACGGGGGGCGGCTATGGTATAGGCGCGGCCGAGAGTCTGCGGGCCCTGCTGGATGCCCGGCTGGAATGCAAGATCCTTGTTGCCGCTGCCGGTGCCCACGAGAAGGTACTTCACAAGTTGCGAGACATCTGCAACCAGCGACCAGGAAAGGCCCGTATTTGTCGTGACACCCGGATCGCCACGCTGGTTCGGGCCGCTGACATCGTGGTCGGAAAGCCCGGGGGGCTAAGCGTCGCCGAAGCACTGGCCTGCGGACGACCATTTTTCGCAGTCAGGAGCCTGGGCGGTCAGGAAAGTCACAATGTCACTTTTCTCCGACAGAATGGCGTTGGCGACCTTTTCGATCACGCTGAGCTCCCTGGCAAGCTGCGCCGCTGGATCCGCGATCCGCACAAGCTGGTGCAGATCAAGGCCAGGGCCTGGCATCTGGGCAATCGCGACAGCACCGAGCGCGTTGTCAACGTCATCACGACCGAACTGCGACGACGGCAGCAAACCAGGAGACTGTCATGAAGCGATGGCTCTGGCGCCCGACCAATTTGATCATGCGAGGCATCGAATCCATCTACCAGAAGATTCGCGGGCTTCAGCCAGTCGGCCCGCTGCTGTATGTTCACATGACGCGCTACAAGGGCCCCCGACGGGAACTGGCCGATGGGACCCTTCTTTGCCCGGGCGAGCCGGTCGGCGAGCTGCATTTCAATAATCGTGGGCTGGAGCAGGCGCAAGAGAGGGGAGGGCACCATGGCTTCGTCTTCGCCCGGTTGATGCTGCACGCACTTGCCAGTCTGGCGCAAGCCGTACGTCAGGACCCGAGCCTGAAGGCCGTGACTGGTTTCCACGGCATCACCTGGATTCGGCCGCATGGTCGCCGGGTCGGATTCGAAGCTGAGCCGTTGCCTCCGGGCTGGCGCACCTGGCTTCTTGGCTGGTACTTTCGACTGATCCTGTATGCCTTCAATCCGTCATCGCTGCGGCAGGCCGACCGTCAAGGCAGTCGTCATGACAGTCGTCGCCAAGACAATCGTTCAGGACGCCGCCGTCTGGATGTGTACGAGTTCTGGCTCTCACGAGTACAGTTGCTGGAGAAGTTTGATCGATGACCCTGATTCCGGGCCTCAGCGCCGCTCCGGATTTGGCGCCCTTGCGTCGGCTTGATTGCGCCAGTGATCGAGTGGCGCTGACATTCGATGATGGACCAGATCAGACATTCACACCCCGGATTCTAGACCTGCTGGCCGAGGGCGGGATAGCAGCAACGTTTTTTGTTATCGCCAGCGAAGCGGTCAAGCACCCCGACATTATCCGGCGAATTCTGGCCGAGGGCCATACCATTGGCAGTCACGGTTGGGTTCATCGTCACCCGTGGCTGCAGTCGTCCCGCGCCGCAAGGTTGCAAGTGGAGGCAGCGAGCCACGCGCTTGCGGACCTGATCGGCAGGCCGATCTGCTGGTTCCGACCGCCACACGGCGCCATGCGACCCAGCATGCGCCAGGCTGCGGCCGAGGAGGGGCAACGAATCGTTCTCTGGTCCCGCAGCGCCGTGGACTGGGGTCCGTGGGCAACGTCTTCCAGCGTCAGCAGGCGCCTGATGGCAAGCACGGCCGGCGATATCGTCCTGATGCACGATGGTCGCAACCGACATAACCACCCTGAGCTCGGCCTGCAGGCGCTACCGGATTTTTTTTCCTACCTTACAAGGCAGCACTTAAAGATCATGCCACTGCGGTAGCATTCAACTGCCAACCGCTTCGCCGCCGTTGACGTGGATGGCCTGGCCGGAGATGTAGGAGGCATCTCGTGAAGCCAGGAATACATAGGCCGGCCCGACTTCCGATGGCTGGCCGGTTCGGCCTATCGGTGTCGACTTGCCAAAGCTTTCAATATGGTCCTCATCAAAACTCGCCGCAATCAAGGGG
>JBGTLI010000075.1:0-1595 GCA_041744195.1 Wenzhouxiangella sp.
CGGTCAGCCCGGCGATCAGGCGCTGGTGCGCGTGTGAATGAACATTGACCATCCCGGGAACGACCGGCCCACCCAATCTGATGGTGCCACGGGGGCCTGGTGCCGGGACGATGTCTTCGATGATGCCGCGGTCATCAACAATGAGGATTCTGTTCGGCTCCCAGCCGGCCGGGGTCAGCAACCAGGGACAGTGAAACGCGGTCTGGCTCATGAAGGCCGCCACGCCAGCAACCGCTCAATCAATTGTCGAAGAAAGGATTTGAGCGGGCGTGCCTGCGCATCGTCCCATCGGCCCGTCTGCTCGTCCATGTAACAGGCCTGGGCAATTTCAAGTTGCAGCGCATGGACGCCGAGCTCCGGCTGACCGTAATGACGGGTAATGTAGCCGCCCTTGAACCGGCCATTGACGACATGGGAAAAGGCATCGGTTTCGGTCAGTAACGCTGTCACGTCACTTTGCAGATTGGCCGCGCAACTGCGCCCGCCGAAGGTGCCCAGGTTCAGATCCGGCAATCGGCCGTCGAACACGCGGGGAACCTGGCTGGCAATGGAGTGTGCATCCAGCAGGACCGCAAAGCCGTGACGCTGGCCGATGGCCTTTAACTGCAACGTCAGGGCATCATGATAAGGCTGCCAGTAGCGCTTGATTCGATCCGCCCTGGCCTCGGTATCAGGCGCCTCGCCAGCCAGATACAAGGCATCACCTGCGAAAGTTTCGGTCGGCACCAGCCCTGTACCCGCCTGGTCATAGAGCGGCCGGTCGTCGGCGGGACGATTCAGGTCGACCTCGTAGCGAGAATAATCAGCAATGATCAATCCCGCGCCCAGCTCGGGCGCGAAGTCAACGAGACGGTCAACATACCAGTCGGTATCAGCCAATGCGTCCCAGGCTGTCGACTCACGGCCGCTTCCTGCAGAGACCCTCGTACCAGCATGAGGCACGCTGATCAGCACCGACCCAACCGCTTCTGTCACTTGAAAACTCATCCCCCATTTTACCGCGCCCATCCCTCATAATCCCTTTCCCCTTTCCCCAATACAAAAGGCCCGGAAAACCGGGCCCTTCGCTTCCAATCGTTGACCGGGCCGAAGCCCGACTGCTAGTCGAGCGCCACGCGCTCATCCAGGATGGATGGGGTGACAAAGATCAGCAACTCTCGTTTCTGGTCGCTAGTCTGCCGGCGACGGAACAAATGACCCAGCACTGGTATATCGCCGAGCATCGGCACCTTGGTAGCGATGAAGTCGCGTTCCTCCTGGAAGATGCCGCCGAGGACCACGGTCTGGCCGTTCTCCACCAAGACTTTTGTGCCCAGCTCGCGAGTATCGATCGACGGCACCGAGCCGCCGCGACCGGTCTGGAAGATCTGACCGACTGTATCCTGCTTGACGACCAAATCGAGCTGCACCCGGTTATCCGGGGTAATCAGGGGCGTGACACGTAACTCGAGAACAGCTTCCTTGAACTCGACGTTGACCGCGCCAGCTTGCGTTCCGCCTTGCGTGGATTCAAACGGAATTTCCACACCTTGTTGAATATAGGCTTCGGCCTGGTTGGCCGTGATCACCCGCGGCGTTGAAATCACCTCGCCATG
>JBGTLI010000076.1:0-4118 GCA_041744195.1 Wenzhouxiangella sp.
GTGTGGCTGGTCTCACCCCGGGCCGGCTGGGTCAACGGCGCGTCTTTGGTCGTGGACGGCGGTCAGTCCAAGGGGATTCGCTGATCACAGTCAGAAAGGACAGCAACAAGCCCAATCCCGTGCTGTTCGAAGTCGCTGGTAAGTGTGGCGCAGCCTTGTACGACCACAAGATCTAAGCAGTCCGCCGACGGCGACACCATATCAAGGCCGGTAGTCATTCGGCTCCGCTCAGCGCGTCCGGTTGTGCTGACCAGAGGCCAATGACATCGACGCCGCAACCCGAAGCCTGAAATATAACCATTCTGGAACCGCGTTTCGACTGACTTTCTAACCACCTCGTGAATACAGTTCGCTGTAATTGATACCGGAAGAACTGGCATGTCCATCGTCATCGAGGAAGCGACCAAGATCTACGGCACCAGCGCTGTCGTCAATCATGTGAGCCTGCAGGTCGAGGCCGGTGAGTTCCTTGTCCTCATCGGCCCCAGCGGCAGCGGCAAGAGTACCCTGTTGCGGATGATTGCAGGTCTGACCGACATGGATGCCGGACGTATCTGGCTGCATGAGCGCGAGGTCACCAACCTGCCGCCCCAGCAGCGGGGCGTGGGCTTCGTGTTCCAGAATTACGCCCTGTTTCGGCACATGTCAGCTTCCGAGAACATCGCTTATGGCCTGCAGGTCCGAAAAGTCCGCGCGGCTGAGCGGAATCAGCGCGTCGATGAACTGCTTGAACTTGTTGGCCTGTCGGGGCTGGGCCACCGTCTGCCCGCCCAGCTCTCCGGTGGTCAGCAGCAGCGTGTTGCCCTGGCCAGGGCGCTGGCTTTCAATCCGGACGTGCTGCTGCTCGACGAGCCCTTTGGTGCACTGGATGCCAAGATCCGGACCGAACTGCGCCGTTCCATCAAGCGCATTCAGCGCGAAGTCGGGATTTCGACGATTTTCGTGACCCACGATCAGGAGGAAGCTTTCGCACTGGCCGATCGGGTCGGGGTCATGCACGACGGCGAACTCGTGGAAGTCGGCGCCAGCGAAGATCTCTACCATGCGCCCAAACAGGATTTCACCGCCACTTTCCTTGGCAGCGCCAACCTGCTGCTGGGTCTGACGTCGAGCAAGGGCGTTCGCCTGGGTGAGGCGGATTTTCCGATTCTGGCCGATAGCGAGCATCGGCAAGAAGATCGAGTCGCGAAGATCCTGGTGCGTCCCGAGGACATTGCCGTCAGCAAACTGGCATTTCAGGCAGACAGCCGGTTCGTGACTGAAGCTGTAGTCAGCGAGCGTGTTTTCTGCGGGTCTTCAGAGCGATTGCGCCTGGCCATCAAGCCGGGCCCCGGCCTGCAGGTCCTGCATCCGGCACCGCATTTCGGCAGTCATGAAGTCCATATCGAAGCGCTGCGCACTCGTAGCGAAATTGCCAGTGAGCGCGTCCAGCCCGGCGATTCGATTTATCTCCATTTTCGCCGAATTCACTGCCTTGAGGTGCTCAGCGCCCTGCCTGTACTGGGTGGCCGCCACGCCATCGAGTTCTTGGAATCGGCCAGGCGCAAGGAGCACGCCAGCAGCGACTATTCCCCATGAAATTCACATCGGCCAGAAAAACAGCAACAACGGCACGGCAAGCAAAACAATGAGAATCTCCAACGGCAACCCCATTCGCCAGTAGTCACCGAATCGATAACCGCCAGCACCCATCACCAGCGTGTTGCTCTGGTGCCCGATTGGTGTGAGAAAGGCGCAGGACGCGGCCACGGCAATCGCCATCAGGAACGGATCCGGTGAACTGTCGATCACACTGGAAATGGCAATACCGATCGGAGCCATCACCACCACTGTGGCCGCATTATTGATGACGTCGGACAGGGTCATCGTAACGATCTTGACCAGCCCCAGGAGTGCCCAGGCCGGGAGCGCATCGGTTAGGTTGACCACCTGCTGGGCGATCAGCAGGGTGGCACCGGTCTGCTCTAGAGCCTGACCCACGGGAATCAGCGCCGCCAGCAGGACGATAATCGGCCAGTCAATGGCCGTGTAGACTTCACGGGGAGTCAGGATATTGAACATGATGTAGGCGACGATGGCGCCGATGAAGGCCACGGCAGTGGGCAGAACGCCGGTGATGCCAAAGCCGATGGCGATGGCAAAGATCAGCAGCGAGGCCCACACCCGACGTGGCTTGATCAACTGTAGCCCGCGCTCCGGCAAGGGAAGTAGATTCAGTTGAGTCAGCGTCTCGCTGAGATCGATTTCATCGCCACGCATCAGCAACACATCCCCCGCCTCGATACGCACATCCATCAGACGCCTGCGAAGCGGCCGGCCCTGGCGAGCAATAGCCAGGACATGCAAGCGCTGCGCCGCCCACCGTTCGAACACCCGTACACTGCGGCCGGCGATTCTCGAGCCGGGTGATACCACAGCCTCCATCAGAATCAGGTTGTCGGCATCCATTTCCAGGATCCGAGCCGGTGCTTCCGAGACCAATTTCAGATCGAAATTGCCCAGCGCGGAACGCAGATCAGTCGGATCGGCTTTCAGAATCAGCAAATCTCCAGCCTTGATCTTGGCCGTCTGATCGATCCGGCCAAGGCGACCGTCAGCGCTGACGCTGCCCGTCATTTCGACATCTTGGCCCAACTCGGCTTGCGCCGTCTGGTAACGCTTGCCGATCAAGCCCGACTGCTCGCCGATGCGAATCTCTGTAAAGTAGCTGTCGATCTCGAACAACTGATCGGCGCTGCGCTTGCCCCGTCTTTCCTTCGGCAGGAGACGCCAGCCAATCAAGGAAATAAACAGCACGCCAACTACAGCAATCGGAAGCCCCACCCAGGCGTAATCGAACATGCCGAAGCTCTCGCCCAGAGCCTCAGCCCGGTACTGTGCAATCAGAATATTCGGCGGTGTGCCAATCATCGTCATCAATCCCCCGAGCAGGGAACCGAAGGCCAGTGGCATGAGAATGATGGCCGGCGAACGATCGCGTCTGGCGCAGCTGGCCAGCGCCACTGGCAGCATGACTGCCATGGCACCGACGTTGTTCATGAACCCGGAAGCCAGGGCAACAACCAGTGTCATCGACCCGATATGCAGGACCGGTGAAACGGTCAGCGGTTCGAGCTTCTGCCCGATCAATTCGACCACCCCGGAATTCTTCAGGGCATGGCTGATCACCAGTACGGCTGCAACGGTAACCACTGCAGGATTGCCGAAGCCGGCAATGGCCTGACCAAGATCTATCAAGCCCAGCAGACACACGGTAATCAGGGCCATAGCCGCAACCACGTCATGGCGAAAACGGCCCCAGATGAACATTGCAAGCGTACCCACGAGAACAACAAAGACGAGCATCTGGTCCAGTGTCATGGCGCCCCCTTTTTCAATCAGTTGGTTGCGTGCGAACTTTTTCTAATCCACCAAGCTCATCGAGGCCCAGGGCCAGATTGATATTCTGCATCGCCTGGCTGGCGGCACCCTTGAGCAGGTTGTCGAGCACGACGACGAAGCTCACACGCAGGGGGTCGCGCCGGTCGACGGTGAATCCGCCGATCTTCAGCTTCGGCGTGCCGGCCACTTCGCGGATTTCGGGAATCTCGCTACCAACCTCGATCAACGGTTCCTCACCATAGGCCTCGGAATAGAGATCGAGCAAATCGGCCACTGACATGGGTTCGCTGAGGTCGGCGGTGATGGTCAGGGAAATGCCGCGGAAGAAGGGTGCGACGTGTGGGTGGAAGCACACCGGCCGGCCCAGGTGGGCGGAAATCTCCTGCTCATGGACATGGCCGGTCAGGCTGTAGGGGATCAGGTTGTCCTTGAGCCGCGCCGGATCGTTGCGCGGGGAGGGCGTCCGTCCGGCGCCGCTGAAACCGGAAACGCCAAAAATGACCGGCGGACAGATCAGTCGCTCGCGCAACGGCATCAGGCCGAACTGGGCGCCAGTGGCATAGCAACCGGGGTTGGCGATGCGACGGGAACCCTTGACCGCTTCCCGATTCCATTCGGTCAGGCCGTAAACCCAGTGGGTATCGAAGCGGTAATCGGCTCCCAGGTCAAGGATCAGCGCTTCCGGATGGTGTTCGCTGATCGCCGCCACCCACGGTGCGCTGGCGCCATTGGGCAGG
>JBGTLI010000077.1:0-3244 GCA_041744195.1 Wenzhouxiangella sp.
CCGGCGAAAGCTATCGAAAGCGAGCTCAATCCACTAGGAAAAAGGAGAAACAGGAACAAAAGTGCTAGGCAGGAAAAAACTCTAACCGACCGGCCATTTTAATTGTCGCCGACCGGACAAAGTAATTGACGCGAGACAATCTGGTAATTCCAGAAGTGTCATCCGAACGTCGGCATTACATTCCCGTTGGGTTCGTTAGGCCGGAGATCATGGCCAGCAATCTAGTGAAAGTGGTTTCAGACGCGACCCCATTTCACTTCGGTGTCGTTTCGAGCCAGATGCACATGGCCTGGGTCCGAACTGTGTGCGGTCGCCTGAAAAGCGACTTCCGCTACTCCGCCGGCATTGTTTACAACAATTTCCCCTGGCCGGAGAGCCCGTCGGAGAAAGCCATTGCCCGGATCGAACAGGGCGCCCAGGCTGTCCTCAATGCCCGCGCCGACCATCCCGACGCGAGCCTGGCCGATCTGTACGACCCCCTGGCCATGCCGCCAAAGCTGCTCAAAAGCCACCAGGCCCTGGATCGCGCCGTCGATGCTGCCTACAGCCGGAAGACATTCACCGGTGATGCCGACCGTGTCGCGTTTCTGTTTGAGCGCTACCTGGCGATAACAGGCTGACTGCATGTCCAGCAAAGTTGACAAAAGTTGACACTGTGGGGATAATGGTCCGGCCATGGACAAGCAATTGAACCTAGATCAGCTCAACCAGGCGATGTCGGCCCGCGGCCTCAACCAGTCAGCACTTGCCCGCACCATGGGTGTTTCCCGGGAGAGTGTGCGTAAATGGCTTGGAGGCGAGAGTTTTCCCCGTCCGGACAAGCTGCTCGGTCTGGCCAAAAACTTGGGTTTGACCTTTCAGCAACTGGTCGTCCGCCACGACGAGGCAGCACCTGTGGTCGCATTCCGCAAGACGCGCGGCACCAAGACCCGGGATCACCATGTTGAAAACGCCCAGACCATGGGCCGCATGTTGCGTCAGTTGGTGCCGTTTTTACCGTTCGATGTGCTGGCCATGCCGCCGGTCCTCAAGAAGCCCCGAGTCGAATACGAGTATCTGCGTCAGGCAGCAACCTTGATTCGGCAGGAGATACATGTCGAGCCGCTGGAGTCTCTGGACTTTCATCACCTGATCCGTCATTTCCGAAAACTGCAGGCGGTGCTGATCCCGGTGTTATGGGGAAGCAAGAAGGTTCACGAGAATGCGACTCATGTCTATTTGCCTGAAAGTCAGACCACCTGGATCTACTTGAACCTGGACGTCAATGTCCATGACTTCAAGTTCTGGATGGCGCATGAGCTGGGCCATTGTCTCGCCCCGGATCTGCGCGGCGACGAAGCAGAGGACTTCGCCGATGCCTTCGCCGGCATGCTTCTGTACCCACACGAGCGTGCCATGGAAAGCTATCGGACCCTGGCAGCGTTTCCTGACTCCAAGTCTCAGTTGACAAGGTTGATGAGAATTGCCGAGGAGCAATTGATCTCACCGCTAACCGTCTACAAACAGATCAATGCCTGCGCGCAGTATCTGGGTGAAGCGCCTTTGGATTTGGAACCTGGCATCTACGGTTGGATGACGCGTTTCAATCAACGACACCCTAACCTCAGTGAGGCGGTATTCGATGGTGATTTGCCGCCTGAACCGGCTCGTTACATCGAAACTGGCTCTGATCTTTTTGAAACGCCCTTCTTCCAGGTTCTGAGTCAATTTCTGCATCAGTCGGGCAAAGGGCCAGGCTTTGTTCAAACCGTGCTCGATATTCCACTGCTCGACGCGCGAGGTCTGCACGACGCTTTGACCTGATGGCTCAGTCCAAAATCCTCGTCGATACCAACTGCTATCTTCGACTGGCCCAGTCGATACAACCCCTGCTGTGTACGCCTTTTGGAAAACAAGAATATTGCCTGTACGTCATCCCGGAGCTGAATGGCGAACTCCGCTCCCGCCACTTGAGAACAAAATTTTCCTGGGTTGGGCAAGCGGAGTTTCTGGATGAGCGTGAGCGTTTCCCAACGCTTAGTCGAAAGCAGAAGAATTCAATCAACGATACCTTCGATTTTCTTTGGGATTTTGTTCAAAACGAACAACCTGGCCCGTCCCGGGTCGATGCTCGCTTCGTGGCTTACGCAATCGAGCTTCAAATCCCTGTCGTAACGGATGATGAGGACATGATCAAGCTCGCGCAGGCCTTCGGTGCGGCGGTTATGCGCTCACTCGATTTGCTCAAATTAATGCTCGATGAGGGCCACATAGATATTCAGAAAATCCAGGCCATCGTCGCCTATTGGCGTCACGTTGGCGATACACCTGGACAACTGGAGCGCCGATATCGCAAACTTTTCGGCCGCAAACCGCCATAGCTATGCGAACGGCAATCCGATAGCTACCCCCAGCGTGCTGCCGAACCGGACGACGGAGAGCCGCAAACTGCGAACCGGAACCCTGAAACCTGGGGTTACTGCTTCCGATAAACCTCCGCCCCCGTCTCACGAAACTCCCGTGCCTTCTCGGCCATGCCCTCGTCGAGCGCGTCGTCTTCGGCCAGTTTCAGCTTGGCGGCGTAGTCGCGGACGTCCTGGGTGATTTTCATCGAGCAGAATTTCGGGCCGCACATGGAGCAGAAGTGGGCGACCTTGTGGGCTTCCTTGGGCAGGGTCTGGTCGTGGTATTCGCGCGCCCGGGCCGGGTCGAGACCGAGGTTGAACTGGTCTTCCCAGCGGAATTCGAAGCGTGACTTGGACAGGGCGTTGTCACGGACCTGCGCGCCCGGGTGGCCCTTGGCGAGGTCGGCTGCGTGGGCGGCGATCTTGTAGGTCACCAGGCCTTCGCGCACATCGTGCTTGTCCGGCAGGCCAAGATGCTCCTTGGGCGTGACATAGCACAGCATGGCGGTGCCGTACCAGCCGATCTGGGCCGCGCCGATGCCGGAGGTGATGTGATCATAGCCCGGTGCGATGTCGGTCACCAGGGGCCCCAGGGTATAGAACGGCGCTTCGTGACAGAGCTTGAGTTCCTCGGTCATGTTTTCCTCGATCAACTGCATCGGCACATGGCCGGGGCCTTCGATCATGACCTGGCAGTCGTGTTTCCAGGCGATCTGGGTCAATTCGCCCAGGGTCTTCAGTTCGGCCATCTGGGCCTGGTCATTGGCATCGGCAATCGAGCCTGGACGCAGGCCATCGCCGAGCGAGAAGCTGACGTCGTAGGCGGCCATGATTTCGCAGATTTCCTCGAACCGCTCGTA
>JBGTLI010000078.1:0-39186 GCA_041744195.1 Wenzhouxiangella sp.
CCGCTTCAACTTCGGCCTGTTTGTCGACAACGAGCGCTTCGATACCTTGCGTGAGTGTCACGAACAGGCCTTCGATGCCTTCGGTGGCACACCACTCGAAGTGTTGTACGACAACATGCGCACCGTCGTTCAGGAACGCAATGCCTATGGCGGCGGATTGCACCGCTTCCACGCCGGGCTGAACGACCTGGCCCATCACTACACCTTCCTGCCACGACTCTGTCGGCCGTATCGCGCCAAGACCAAGGGCAAGGTGGAACGCAGTATTGGCTATGTCCGGCAGAGCTTCTTTGTGCCGCTGGTCAGCCGCTATCGGCAACTGGGCGAGGTATTGGATCTCGAGGGATTGAACCTGGAGTTCGCGCGCTGGCTGGCGATCACGGCGAACGCCCGTGTTCACGGCACGACGGGCGAGGTACCGTACGCGCGCCTGCTGCAGGAGCGCACCGCGCTGCAGGCATTGCCACCGAGCCGATGCGCAGGGCCGCTCCGGCCGCGTCAGATGCATAGCACCCTGAACAAGGTGTACGCGGTGGAGACCCTGCAACATCCACTCGGTCTATGACGCCCTGCTGGAGGCGGTATGAACCTGCAGGATGAGCGGATCCGCACCGCCTGTGACGCATTGTCGCTCGGCGCCATCGCCGACCACTACCCGGCACTGGCGCAGCAGGCCGCGGACGGCGATGCCAGCTATACCGAGTTCCTGGAGCGTTGCCTGAAGGCCGAGCAGGACGAGCGGCGGCGGCGTTCACAGGCCATACTTTAGAGCGCCAAACGCGTCCGACGTTGGGATATCACTGAAAATAGAATAAAATTTAAATTTGGAGCATGGCGAAAACTTCAGCATGAATTTCCAACTCAGTGACGAACAAAGAGAACTTCGTGATAGCTTGCGCCGTTACGCCGCAGAGCGCCTTTCGCCGATCGCCGAGCAACTGGAGAGCTCGGGTGAGCCGCCTTCCCGCGAACTGGTTCGGGAATTCGCCGAAATGGGATACCTCGGGATCAATATTTCCGAGGAGTTGGGTGGGCAAGGTCTCGGGAATCTGGAAGCCCTGATCGTTATTGAAGAGTTGGGTCGGGTGTCGTCTGCGGTTGGTTTTCCCGTATTCGAGTCTTGTGTCGGCCCGGTCAGGGCGATTGAAAAGTTCGCCAGTCGGAAACTCGCTGAAGCGGTGGTTCCGGCGGTGTGTGCCGGCGAAAAGGTAATTGCCATCGCTATGTCGGAGCCAGCTGCCGGTTCCGCGCTGACTGACCTGACGACGAAAGCGAAAATTCGTGGGTCGGAAGTGGTGATCAATGGAACGAAGCGCTGGTGCTCGGGTGGTGGGCATGCCGATGGCTATGTCGTTTATTGCCGGTTCTCGGATCAGCCCGGTGCCAAAGCGATCGGCGCGGTCTATGTGGAGAAAGATTCGGAAGGCCTCAGTTTTGGGCGGGCGGAGCATCTGATGGGCTTTCGCGGCGTGCCTTCGTGTGACCTTTATTTTGACAATGTCAGAGTTCCAGCGGAGCAACTCGTCGTTCCGGAGGGAGGATTCAAGAAGTTAATGGGGGCATTCGATCTCGAACGGTGCGGCAATGCCACCATGGCACTGGCTCAGGCTTCGGCCGCTTTGGATGACGTATGCGCTTATGTCCAGGAGCGGCGCCAATTCGGCAAGCCCATCGTGGATTTTCAAGCTGTCCAGCTAAAGCTGGCGGAAATGAAAATGCAGGTTGAGGCGGCACGACTGCTAATCTGGCGGGCCGCCGTCGATGCCGAACAGGGGTTTCCAAGCATCGGCGCAGCGAGCGTCGCCAAGTGCTTCGCCAATGAAATTGCGCGGACAGTGACAGGAAATGCGATGCAGTTGATGGGAGGCTACGGTTATTCGAAGGAATACCCGGCAGAGCGACGGTTCCGCGATGCCTGGGGTTGGGGAATCGCCGGAGGGGCCATCGACATTCAGAAGATCAATATAGCCAGTGCCATGATTGGCCGGCGTTTCGATCAGCGGGCGTAATAAGTTCCATATCTCAATTCAAAGAAGCGTAAATACGATCTTCTTGCTTCGCCCTGCTGCGAAGCCAGGCAGAAGGCTTCAGTTCGGCGGTATGTCGGCTGGTCAATTCATCGCAGAGATGGATGAAGGCACGCAGCCCAAGCGTGTCGATGTAGGACATAACGCCGCCCGTGTAACTGGGGAAGCCCCATCCGAAATGCGATGCCAAATCGGCTTTTGCGGGGTCAATGATTCCTTCTTCCCAGCATTCTGCTGCCGCCAGTGACTGAGAACACATAAGCCTGTTTCTGATGATGCCTGCGTTTTGATGCTTGTCATTCCCTGAGTACCGGTCCAGGCCATTACTGCTCAGTGCGAGTGGCCCGTCGGGCATGCCAGCAGAAAACGCCACATTCTCGATGAGTGCCGGTCTTATGCCAGCCGCGGCCATTGAGGTGCCTTGCTTAATGTAGGCGTCTTGACAGCGTTGTTTCATTTCAATAGCCCCGTCTTCGCACAGCATTTTATCGATCTCCGTTCCAGCTCTGTGGAGGAACAGAGTGCGAATCATGTTGCGCGCCACTGGGTTACGGGTCAGGGCGGAGAATTCCCGGGTTTCGATTTCCAGCGCTTGGTCCATGGACCGGACTGTCGTTCCGTTGAAAAGGCATTTCAGCGCCGCAATGGGCGCCGGGTAGTTGTGTCGATATTCGGCGCTCACCGAAGCGGTCAATTGCTGGAAAAGCCTGCCGATGTTCATGTCGTTGAGGCCCGAACCGCCGGGGACGCGAAAGCCGTTGGTATCCCAGGGCTGGGTCGGTTGAGGACCTCCCAATACCCATTGTTCCGCAGCATTCAACAGTTCGCCGGATGGCACGATGCGATGGACCATGCCAAGTTCCAGCGCCCTCGCAGGCGCTATTCGTTCGCCTGAGAGTATCAAAGAAGCGGCGAGCTCTATTCCAACCAGTCGGGGCAGGCGCTGTGTGCCGCCGCCTCCAGGAACGAGCCCTAGGCTCACTTCGGGTAGACCAAGCCAGATTTTCGGTTCGTCCGAAGCGACGCGGTAGTGACACGCCAAGGCGAGCTCCAGCCCTCCGCCCAGCGCCGTTCCGTTGATTGCGACCGCAACGGGCTTGCCACAGGTTTCCAGAAGGCGCAGGGATTCCGTATAGGGCCGGGACTGCGCGTAAGCGGCCTCAGCCGTTCGCTGCTGATCAAAATAGCGCACGATCCTGTTGAGATCTCCGCCCGCCATAAATGTCGGTTTCGCGGAATAGATGACCGCCCCAATTGCGCTTTCATCGGCCGCCAGCACCTTGGCCGCATCGCCCAATTCCTGGTGAAGTTGCGGCGTCAGGATGTTTGCCGTGTTGTCTTTCACGTCAATCGCAATGAAGACAACTCCATTATCTGATCGTTGATAAGTGAGTGTTTGGAAGGATGGTGAATTCATGAATTGGGCCATGGTGTTCTGTGTTTGCATCAGATTCGTTCAATGATGGTGGCCGTGCCCATCCCCCCGCCGACACAGAGGTTGACCAGCCCCGTGGCTAAATCTCGACGCTCTAGTTCGTCAAGCAGTGTTCCAAGAATCATCACTCCAGTCGCGCCGATCGGATGACCCATCGCAATGGCGCCACCGTTGACATTGATACGGTCATGAGGAATGTCCATCTCTTCCATGAACAACAAAACCACAGCTGCGAATGCCTCATTGAGCTCAAACAGATCGATGTCTGCCTTATTCATGCCGGCCTTGTTCAGGGCGAGGTTCGCAGCGGGCGTCGGGCCAGTCAGCATCATCGTCGGGTCGGTGCCCACCGAAGCGCAAGAACGAATACGGGCACGAGGTTTCATGCCGAGCCGCTCTCCGATCTCGCGGGTGCCTATTAGCGCGCCAGCGGCGCCGTCGACGATTCCGCTGGAATTTCCGGCGGTATGCACGTGAACGATCCTGTCGATTTCCGGGTACTTGAGCATGGCTTGGGTGTCGAAACCCATCTCACCCATGGCGGCGAAGGCGGGGGTTAACTTAGCCAGGCTTTCCAGTGTCGTGTTCGTACGAATGGCTTCGTCTCGCGATAACAGTGGTATTCCAATCGTATCCACCACCGGGATGATGGAACCGCGGAAGTACCCTGAGTCCCACGCCGCCGCAGATCGATGCTGGCTTTGCAGGGCATAGGCGTCGAGATCTTGTCTCGAGAACCCATGCATTGTGGCGATAAGGTCGGCGGCAATACCCTGCGGGACAAAGTGAATTTTGTAGGCCAGTGACGGATCTGACGACCACGCTCCTCCCGAAGAGCCGATGGGAATCCTGGACATGCTTTCTACGCCACATGCCAGCACGAGTTCGCATTGGCTGGACTGGACCTTCGCTGCCGCAAGATTGACGGCTTCCAGTCCGGATGAGCAGAAACGATGGATCTGCTGTCCCGGTACCGAAATGTCATAGTCCGCAGCCAGGCAGGCCGACCGACCGATTGCGCTGCCTTGCTCACCGACGGGAGAACCACAGCCCGCAATCACATCCTCCACCAGTGACGTATCCAGATTATTCCGGTCGCGCAATCCGCGAAGTACTTGGGCTAGCAACTCGACCGGCGAAACCACATGAAGTGCTCCGCCCGCTCGGCCTTTCCCTCTGGGCGTTCTTAAAAGGTCGAATATGTACGCGTCATGCATTACGGGATTCACTCGCTTCAACTGACGGTGAATTGTCTATTGCATTCGAGAACGGATGCCATGGGGAAATGTTGATGCCCAGACTGGTATTACTCGCTGAATAAGCTATCATAAATTCTTGTATAAAGTTCAAGTTTCATCAGCACCAGAGTCGATTGATTGCAGCGCTGTGGCGACAGCAAAGGAAAAATGCAATGCAGCTGAGAGAGAAAGTAGCGGTCGTAACGGGTGGCGCATCGGGCCTGGGCAAGGCGACAGTCGAAATGTTCCATAGCGTGGGCGCCAGAGTCGCGATCTTTGACCTCAATGAGGAAAAAGCCGGCGCACTCGCGGGAGGCCTCGGAGAAGACGTGCTGGGCCAGCGCGTTGACATTACCGATGATGACTCCATTGCCGCGGGTCTTCGCAGCGTGGTGGAGAAATGGGGCACCGTGCACATTTGCGTAAACTGCGCCGGGCGCGGAGGGGGAGCCACGAAAACGCTGGGAAAGAACGGGCGTTTTCCCATGTCGCTTTTTCGCGATGTCATAAACATCAACCTCGTTGGCACATTCAGCATGGTGAGCCAAGCCGCCGAAGTCATGGCGATCAATGATCCGGAACCGAGTGGTGAGCGGGGCGTCATAATCAATGCCGCATCGATTGCCGCATACGAAGGGCAGCGCGGTCAGGTGGCTTATGCGGCAAGTAAGGGAGGGATGATCAGTCTGACCCTGCCGATTGCGCGGGATCTGGCCTATTATGGCATCCGAATCATGTCCATCGCTCCTGGTGTCTTCGACACGCCCATCCTAGAAGGCATTACACCTGATCTGAAGGAGAGCCTGGCCCGAGATATTCCATTCCCGGCACGGCTGGGCGATCCACCGGAGTTTGCCGCCTTGGTGAGGCATGTCGCGGAGAACCCATATCTCAATGGCGAGACAATTCGGCTGGACGGTGCGCTGCGCATGACCTGATGACGGCCCGGGAAGGGATCCGCCCCGTTCCTACGAATTTGATCCGGGTTCGCGCGTAGGAGATTCCGCGCGAAAAGATTAAAATTACTCAAAGCCTGGTTCGGGAGGCCGAGCTGCGTTGTCTCATCGAATTCAGTGCGGAATGTCAGTACGTTGAAACGGGATTCTCAATCTCGCAGATCCCGTCAATGCCACTGCGGACGACGTCGCCATCCTGCAACCACCTTTCAGGCATCCGGCCGTGCCCCAATCCCTCTGCCGTACAACTGAGCACGACGTCTCCAGGCTCCAGGGTCATCCCGAAGCTGATCTCCGACAGTATCTCCGCGGTACCAAGAAGCCCCGACTCCGCTCCGCCCGAAAGGGCCATGCTGTCGTTCAACCACAACCTGCAGGCAAGGTGTGCAGGATCTATTTCGTCCGCGGTGGCGATAACCGGCCCCCAAGGAAAGAAAGTGTCCAGGGAAACAGCCTTGTCCCACTGTCCGTGTTTGCGCTTCAGGTCGTAACTGACGACGTTTGTCGCAACCGTGTACCCAAAGACATTCTGCAGCACATCCGAGGGTTCGATGAAGAATGTCCGGGCCCCCATGATGACAGCTACGTTAGGCTCGGCATGCACCTGGCAAGCCAATTGCCGCGGCCAAGAGATCGGCTGGCCGGGGTTGACCGCGGCTGACGGGGCCTTTGTATGGTAGCGCAGCATCGGGTGACCGTTTCGGGTCCGCTCGGCTACGAAATCATCCCGCGTGTTGCCGCCGGCAAGGGTAATGTTCTGGCGCGGCCGGTACGGTGCGTGCAACGTCACGTCTTCCAGTGCATGCGACCAGCTTCCGTCGGCCTGTTCGCCCACCGCGGAAGAAAGCTCTTTGAGCGCGGGAAGATGTTCGACCCGGACCAAGGACTGCAGGTCGGGAACCTGGGGTAGGGCGACCTTCATGGCCTTCGCGGCCCCGTACAGGTCGCAAACCTGCTGGTTCACAAGGAAACCTACACGCGGTTCTGGGCCGTTTGAATACGTTACGAGCTTCACTGAATCATTCTCCTGTTGGCAACGACGAAACGCCTGGGTTTCACGCGTAGCCTGCCATCCTGATCGTATTGCGTAGCAGCCCGATCCGCGATATCTCCGCTTCCAGTACGTCGCCGTGCTGTAGCCAGGACTGAGGTAACTGTTCGAATCCGACACCCGGTCCGGTGCCGCAGATAATGATTTCGCCCGGCTCGATGGTCATACCCTGGGAAAGGACCTCGATGAGCTTGTCGATTTTGTAGATCATGTCGCCAACCGGCCAGTCCTGCTTGAGTTCGCCGTTGACCCACTGACGCATCCGCAACCGATTCGGGTCGCCGCAGTCACGTGGTGTGGCAATAACTGGCCCCAAGGGGCAGAAACCATCCTGGCTCTTTCCTCGGTGGTACTGCTGATGGCCGAGCTGAAGTTCGCGCGCGGAGACGTCATTGGCGACGGTGTATCCGAACACCCAGTCGTATGCGTCCGCCACCGGAACGTCCTTGCCATGCTTGCCGATGACGACGGCGAGCTCGAGTTCGTAATCAACGGTCCGGGTCGCTCGTTTGTCGTAGACGATGTCCTCGTCGTGCCCGATGATGGAGTTCACAGCCTTGGAAAAGTATTCGACATGGGGTGGAGCGATAGCCGGCCGTGGAATACGCGCGAAGCCGTTGGCGAGATGCTGATAGTAGTTGGCACCGACTACCCACGGGTTTTTGCGCGGGATGATCGGTGGCCGAAATGTGATGTCGTCGTTTTTCCACCACCATTCACCCTCGCCACCCGCCGCCAGTTCGCCGCCGCGATGCTCATCGTAGAAAGATTCAAGTTCAGCCCAAATATCCGGGCCGGCCTCGATGATCTCCAGCAGGGTTGCAGGTGCTTTGGCCACTGATTCGCGACCCGTTCGCGCAGCCGCCTTATGCAACGATATTGTATGGCCACCTACCACGAACGCGACCTGTTCCTCGTCAGCGGATTTGATGGTTGCGATGTACATCGGCGGGCGCCCTCTCGATCATACATGCCCTTTAACGAGCGGCGAGCATAACCGAAAACTTGAATTTAAGTCAAATTAGAATCCAGTACTCATGCGGTGACTGAATGGCTTGCTGGTAAGCACTCCGTTAGTCCGCCGCGTCGGTACCGATCTCGTGGATTTCAGGATTTCCAAACGTCCACCAGACCCGCAGGATCCGATGCCGAATGCGCCATCCTTGAGTTGTTCGAACCAGGTCGTCCTCGTATGCCCCGGCGATAATGTTGCTGTCGCCCCCCGAGGTGTCGGGACGGACATGCTGGGCATGCAGATAACAAGTGCTCGAGGCGCTGTCTCCGTTGACGCGAATGTCGATATTGCCGATCAAGTGCTGGGTAACGGACATGTTCCTGAGTGCGGTCCGGCACAGTTTTTCAATTGCTTGATAGCCCTCCAGCAGGCCTATGGTTTCGTATTCGGCGCAGGCCTCCGGGACGAAGCATGCGGACAGTAGTGACCAGTCCTTGCGGTCGAGCGCAGTCGCGTACCGGTGCAGCACATCCCGTATGTCGCGCTCGTCAATCAGCAACTGAATCAGGTCATCGACTTGCACTGGCCACGTTTCCCTGCTCATGCTGCACTCCGCGAATTTGGACTGACTTCAGGCGTGCCCCAACCACCGCCTCCTGCAGTCCTGATCCGCACTAGGGCACCGCGCTGGAGTTCGAGCCCGGTTACCTTGTTGGCGGCGATCCATTCATTCGAGCCCGGTTGCTTAACGTGAACTTCACCGGGCAGACCGTCCTTGCCTCCCGCTAGCCCCCAGGGTGGGTCGATCGTCCGATCGAATGCGGTCTGCAGGGCCAGCGGCTCCAGCGCTTCGACGATACGCTCGATCCCGGATCCGCCACGCTGCTTTCCGGCACCGCCGGATTCGCGTCGCAGCCGGGTCGAGCGGATACGCAGCGGAAACCTAGCTTCCAACAGTTCGATAGGAATGCCCGGATTGTCCCCGTGGATGAAAGATTTCAGCGGCCCGTACCCGTCATCGCTGGAAGTGGCACCGAACCCGCCTCCATAGGATTCGATGGCCAGCCAGAATTGACCCGTTGATTCACGCCTGCCGGTGAAAAAGACTCCGGACACGGTTCCGTGATGTCCCGCGGGAACCAGATCGGGGTGCTCGCTGCCGATGGCCCGGAAAATCAGGTCGACCGCTGTAGGCGGGACCATAACCCAGAATCCCTTCGGAGCTTCCGCGGATGCGCTCACCAGTGTGTTCGGTGGCGCCACGACGGTCAGGGCGTCGAATATCCACTCATCGGCGGGCCGGTCCGGCAGGCACAGTGCCTTGAACGCGAGTTTGGCGATATTCACGGCCCCGCCAAGGAGCCCTGAATTGATTGGCGTGGCGACCTGATCCGGCATACCGCTGAAATCCACTTCCATAGAGTCTCCGGATATGTTCACGGCAACATGTAGATCGACGGGTTCAGTGCCTTCCACCCCGGCGTTGTCGAGTCGGCACGCCGCTTCGTATTGGCCGTCCGGAATCCGGCCCACGGCCTCGCGGCCCAGTTTAGCGCTTGCTTCCGCTTGGAATGCGATCAGCTTGGTGAGTTCGTCGCGGCTCCATCGGCCCACCACCCTGTCTTTCCAGCGTGACCGGCCCAGTATGCAACCTGCAACCTGTGCCATGAGGTCGCCGGTGATTGCTGCCGGTGAACGCGTGTTCGCCTGTATGGTCGCCATGACGTCGGGCACGATTTCGCCTTCGCGCATCACTCTTAGCCCGCGGTACTGCACGCCTTCCTCGAAAATGCTCCGGGCTCCCCAGCTCAGCGAGGTTGGGGCACTGCCGCCAATATCCGCCCAGTGGGCTCGAATGACGATGTAAGCGACGATGCGGCCGTCGTCGAATATGGGCGTGCAGCAGGAGATGTGATTGAGGTGCTGGCCGTTGACTCCGGACCAGTTGTGAATGAAAACGTCGCCTTCACGTATATGATCCAGGCCAATGGTTTCCACCGCGTCTTTGACTTGCGGGCCAAGATCGCCGACGAAGATCGGCATGCTGCCCGCCGATTGGGTCAGCAGCTTGTAGTCCGCGAGAACGATCCCCACGCAATAGTCCTTGTACTCGTAAATGAGTTCGCTGAAAGCCGTCCGCGTGAGGTTGAGCTCGATTTCATCGACCACCGAAGTCGTGGCGAAGCGAAAGATCTCCGCTTCGATGGCGTCGATGGGGCGGGGCGTCGCTTCCGCGTGCTGGCCGGAGGGCGCCTCCTGATGGGGCCGGTGCAAAGAGCTCGTCTTCGAACCAGGTGCGGCGCCCAGATCTCCGGCGGCAGTGAGCTTATCCATGGTCATGGGAATTCCCGATGTTCAAATATGAAGAAAATAAGAGAATCCGATGCGTTCATTCAGGCTTCTGTGCTGCTGGTGCGCATCCGGTCCTTCATTGGGTCCAGATTCGGTGGCACGAGGGGCATGCCGCGTCGCGAAGCGATCCGCCAGCCTTCGCTGGTCCGCATGTACCGGTCCTGGAAGTAACCCGCCGCTGAGATCGTGCCGGCGTCTTTGACGGCACCGTGCATGAGATAGTAGGACGTGCCTCGCGCCTCATCGCCATCGATATCGATGCGATGTGTGCCCGATAGATGCTGGGAATATTGGTGCAAAGGCATGATTTTCTCATAGAAACTGCGCAGTTCGTGCTGCCCGGCGATAACATCGAAGCCGACGGCCGTGGCGTCCATGACACCATCGGCCGTAAACAGGGATACGAGCCCGTCTACGTCATGCGTGTCCGCGTACCAGCAGTAGTCATCCGCCAACCGGCGGATTTCATCCATATCTCTGTTCATTCCCATTCTCCAGTTCGTTTTCAGGCGGTTGCAGCGGCAGTGCCATCTTCAGGACATCCCCGGCATCAACCGACCGGCGGTCAACGCTCTCGAAACCGCTTGCCGGGCTTCTTCGCCGATGTCCAGTACGGGCGGCAGCGTGGCCGCAGAAGTGTTTTGCGTGATCGTAAACAATCCATGTTTGATGGCCGCCGCAACCGTTCGATCCTGTTGATCGGTCTGCATTGCGAGCTCGGCCAGCGTCTGTTGCAAGGGTCCGACGCGCTCGGAATGGAGGGTCCGCGCTTCGGTAACGGACGCTATCGCGAAGCGGAAGACCCTGCCCCAGACGGCCTCGGCGATGTTGGCCGAAGCCAAAACCGCGCCAGCGGCGCCACCGTTTGCCATCGCATCTAGATCGAAACTCCGATCTGTCAGCATGACCGACGAAGTGACGGTGCTGGTGATCTCTTTCGGGCTGTCCACGATGAGGGCCCGCACGCCACCGGCTTCGGAAATCACGTCAGGCGAGATGTTCCATGCGATGACCGAGGCATCACCAGCGGCCCGCTTTGCCGCCACCATTGCGCGCGCTTCGTCCTCGCGGGTTTGCCCGCTGAGCACTATGATCCCCGACGCGCCTGCGTCGAGCCCAGCGCTGATTTCCCGATCGATATCCGGGATGCCGGCTGGAACGGCGGCAAACACCGGGAATCCTGAAGGTGAAGCCGACACGGCTGTCTGCAGGATTTTCGTGCGCAATTCATGGTCGAGGGCGGATGCCTCACCTGCGGGGCCGTTGACCACGACGCCTCGGATTTCCTTGACCCGCGCCATGCGTCGCAGATGAACGTGGAGCTCACGAGAGAGAAAACGACCGTTGCTGTCACATGGCGCGACGAGGTCGACATAAAGTCCATGGAATGCGGCGGGTGTGTCGCTCATTCCTCGGTATCCCATCGAGCAGGCAGCGCTGAAATCGCCCATGTAAAACCGGGAATCTCTTGCACTGCGTCCCAGTCGACATCGAAATCGGGCACCCTCCTCAACCATTCTTCAATCATGACGCGCATACTGAGCCGTGCCATGTGAATGCCCATGCACCGATGGGCGCCGATGCCGAAACTAAGATGGTTGTTTGGTTTTCGGTGCAGATCGAACCGGTCAGGATGATCGAACTGTTCGGGATCGCGATTTCCCGAAGCCCACAACAGGAGCACCCGGTCCCCACGTTTCAGTTTACTGCCGCGGACCTCGTGGTCGACCATCACGGTACGGGCCAGACCCTTCGAAGGCGACTCGAAGCGCAGTACTTCTTCGATAAACGCCGGAACCAACGAGAAGTCGCCGGCAACTTCCCGGCGTACTTCCGGCATGCGGGCCAGTGTCCTGAATGCGTGGCTGAGCCCGTACGCCGTGGTTTCGAAACCTGCCGGCACCATGATCATCGCGTAATCGACGATTTCGTAGTCCGTCAGGGGCTCGCCTTCGATTTCGGCTTCGCAGAGGATGCTGATCAGGTCATCGCCCGGTTCTTTCCGGCGTTTTTCAAGCATCTGCGTAAAGTATTGGTAAAGTTCCTGAGCAGCCGCGGCGGCGATGCGTTGGGCCCGTGCCGGATCTTCCTTTTCCCCGGGGCGGTGGGCGAGGATGTGGAAGAGCTGGACGAGCCGGGGATTGTCCTCTTCAGGCGTTCCGAACAATTCGAGAATGATCTGCAGCGGGAACTTCTTGAATACCTGCGCGACGAGTTCCGCCTCCCCTCGTGGCACGACCGGTTCGATCAGCGATATCGCGATCTCCCGATAATGCTCTTCCTGGGCTGCAATGGTTTTCTTGGACATCTGGGGATTCAGCAGGGCTCGAAGCGGCTTGTGCAGAGGTGGGTCCGCTTCGATCACGCCCCACGGCCGGGTCAGACCAGCCGGTGGAATCGTAATCGGGCAGCTCGAGTAGATTTCTGGGTGGAGATGCGCGTGGCGCAGATCCTCGTATTTTGTCAGAACGTAGAAGCCGTCCTCCTCGTGGGCGGAACTGTGAAACACGGGACACCGGTCGCGAAGCTCATTGACCACGTCAACCCAACGACCATTGGTTAACTGTGGATCCATGGGAGAAAAGCTCTCAGGGGAGACTTGAAAAGTGGGCTTGTCTTCTTTTGACATTCGGGTCGTTTCCTCGACGTCTCTCGCTACGCGCAGGTGGAAGGTAGCGAACCATCGCACTCGCGGACACTACCCGTGCCGCATCGCGGATGCCGCGAAAGTGGATATTCACCTGATGTAACAGATGTTGTATCGTCCAGCACTCGCCGCGACGGTTCGCTGTCCGTTTCCATGAGGCTCAATCCGATTATCGTGCCGCCAGTCCGATTCAATCCAGCATCGCGATGAACAGCCCCAATGTTCGTGGTCCCGGCGCGTCCGATGTGGAATGGCCGTCGCCTGCGCTGGCTTGGTATGCGGTTGTGGTGCTTTTCATCGCCTACACGGTCTCGATTGCTGACCGGTTCATATTGAGCCTTCTGATCGAACCGATCAAACAGGACCTTGGGTTGAGCGATACCAAGGTGAGCCTGCTGCATGGATTCGCGTTCGCAATATTCTTTTCGATCATGGGCGTTCCCATCGCGCGGCTCGCCGACCGATTCAGCCGCCGGATGATCATTGCTTCCGGAATCACGGTCTGGAGTCTGATGACCGCGGCATGCGGTCTCGCGAGTAGCTACTGGCAACTGTTCGCCGCGCGTGTGGGCGTGGGTGTTGGCGAAGCTGCCTTGTCCCCGCCGGCCTATTCGATGGTCGCTGATCTCTTTCCGCCGCACAAACTGGGGCGAGCCCTGAGTTTCTATACGACGGGCGCGTATATTGGTGCCGGTGGGGTTTTCATTATCGGGGGAATGGTACTTCAGGCAACGATGAGTACTCCGGAAATATCGCTTCCGGTCGTGGGGGTCATCAAATCGTGGCAGGCCGCGTTTTTCATTGTCGGACTGCCGGGTATCTTCGTGGCACTGCTCATGTTCACGGTCCGGGAGCCTGTGCGCCGAATGCAAGCCAACGCGACTTTCAGTGGCAATGTCGGTGACGCCATACCCTTGAAGCAGGCGAGTGAGTACATGCTGCAGCGCTGGCGTATTTACGGCTCGCATATTCTCGGGTTTTCGTTCCTTGCAGTCGTTTTCAACTCGATAATTGCCTGGACGCCGGCTTTTCTGATCCGGAACTTCGACCTCTCCATAGGCCAGACCGGGCCTGCCGTGGGCGCATTGGTCCTGGTATTTGCTACCAGCGGAATCCTCGTTGGAGGATGGCTGGCCGACCGTTTGGTGGTCAGGGGATATGCGGACGGAGCGATGCGCGTAGGCGTCGTTGCTGGCCTCGGGTGTGTGCCGTTCGCCCTGTTGACGTTGACAGTGTCTTCAGTCACCGGAATTCTCGCTTTGTACGGTCCACTGTTGTTTTTCTCCAGTTTCGGGTTTGGCGCGGCAGCCGCCGCTCTGCAGCAAGTGACGCCCAACCGCTTGCGGGCCCTGGTTTCTTCGATTTACCTGTTCATCCTGAACTTGATTGCGCTCGGCATGGGACCGACCATAACAGCCTCAATCACGGATTATGTCTTCCACGACGTTCACGCCGTTGGTCTCTCAATTGCAACTGTGGCCATCATTTCCGGTTCTCTAAGTGCGTTCATACTGAGGCTCGGCCTCAAGCCGTTCCGGGCTGAGGCATCCGTGCAGGCCCAGCTCTAACGTCCACCTGTTCTGCCTGCTCGCCAACTGACGCTTGATCTTCACGGTACCAATACCGCTCGTCCTCGCACCGTGCCGTGACGAAGGTCCTGCAAGGCCTGGTTGACGTCCTGCAGGGGGTAGAACGACTGGGTGAGCTGGATGCGCCCTCGCACGGCCAGTTGCGCCAGCTCCGTCAGTTCTCCCAGGGTTCCAACGAGGTTTCCCTTGATCGTCAATTCCCGGCCGGTCAGAGCGAGGGTGCCGCAGCATGCTTCGCCGGTGTCCGCGCCCAGCGCCGAGTACACGCCACCCCGCCGCAGCATCGCCAACGATTGTTCGGGCACCGGCGCGATGCCGACGCAATCCATTACCAGGTCGGCACCTGCCCCGTCCGTGGCTTTCATCACCTGGTCCACCAAATCGTTCCCGGATGCCAACGCAAGGTCCGCCCCGAGCGATTTTGCATCGCGGAGCTTGTCTGGGTGCACATCGACGGCAATCTGGCGTGCGGGTGAAAAAGCCCTCAATAGCTGCAGCGCGAAATAGCCCACACCGCCCACGCCGATGACAACGGCTGTCCCGTCTGCGGGCAGATCGCCACAGGCACGTCGAACCGCGTGGTACGCGGTCAGCCCGGCGTCCGCGAGTGAGGCCATGGGCGCAGGATCGGTGCCGGCAGGCAGTTTCACCAACGCCTGTTCGGTGGTGCGAAGGAATTGCGCGAAGCCGCCCGGCGACCGGCCGTCGATGCCGGGAAACCGCAGCGACTCGCAGAACGACGCTTCGTTTCGCCGGCAGGCGCGGCAGATGCCGCAGGTGATGTGGGGATGCGCCAGAACAGGATCGCCGACCGCGAGCTTGGTTACGGTATCGCCGATGGCTTCGACGTAGCCCGCGTTCTCATGACCCAGCACGTAGGGGAACTCGGGCGCGCCCAGCACGTCCTTGAAAGCGCCCTCGATCCAGTGCACATCGGATCCGCATACACCGGCGCCAGTGACGCGGACGATGACTTCGCCCGGATGGCGGATACGCGGCGCCTCGACGTCCATGAGCCGAAGGTCAATGTTGAAATCTTTCAGGACGGCCGCCTTCATGGTGTTGTCTCTCGGAAGTTGGGTTCAGCGAACATCAGTTGTCCCATTCCACGAGCAACCGGATCGGCGTGGGCGTGATGAAGTTGGGATGGTATTCGACAACTTGCTGCGGTATGCGCATCGATGGCATCCGGTCGAACAGGGCGTTGAATGCAATCTTCGATTCGAGCCGAGCCAGGGGCGCACCCATGCAGAAGTGACGGCCGCCGCTGAACGCCACGTGTTCAAATACATTCTTGCGATCCGGGTCGAACGCGTCCGGGTTCGGAAAGTGCTCCTCATCACGGTTCGCGGACGCACCCATCCAGTAGATCGTCGAGCCCGCCGGTATCGGGACACCGGAAAGCTCGGTGTCCCGCGTGACCACCCGATTGAGGCCGCGGACCACACCGGTGTGCCTGAGCGATTCTTCCATGATCCGTTTCAGTTTTGACCGGTCCTTGACCACGGATTCCCACAGCCCTTCATCGTGCATGAGGCGCACGGTCTGCGTGATGAAAATCGCCGTGGTGTCCGTGCCCGCCGCGATGAATGCGATGATATTGGCCACGATCTCGTCATCGGTCAGGGGCTCTATGGCCTCGTCTTCCGGCGGCACTATCAACGCGGAAACGAGATCCTCACGCGGTTCCATGCGGCGGTTGCGGACCATCTGCTGAATGTAGATGTACCATTCGATCAGCCCGGACCAGAGCCGGCGCGCCTCGTCGTCAGCCATATCGGGCGTGCCCATCAGGAAAAAGAACTGGTCCGTCCATTCCCTGAACTTGACCGCGTCCTCTGCGGGGAACCCAAGCGCGACGGCGATCGTCCGCATCGCCATCTGATTGGCAAACTGCCCGACCAGGTCTGCCTGACCATTGTCTATGAAGTCGTCGATGAGCCCGTGGGCGATGTTCTCGATCTTGGGCGCGTACGGAGCCACCCGGGGGCGGCTGAACGCGGGCTGCATAAGTTTTCTCAGCCGGGTGTGCTTCGGTGCGTCCGAATTGGCCAGACCGTCACCCACGCTCGGAAACGGGCAGCCGGGAGGGATCTCGAGGCCTTCCGGGATGGGTACCCGCATCACGTTGGCGCCTACGTTAGAAAACGTTTCCGGGTCTTTCTGGATCGCTATGACGTCCTCGTAGCGTGTGACGCAATACATCTGCAGGTTCGGCATCCAGAATACAGGCTGCTCTTTGCGGGCGCGGGCCAGAAGCGGCCACGGGTCCTGTTCATGGTCCGGCGCCAACGGGTTGAAATCCGGAAACAGCGGGCGGTCGCCTGCGACTGGGCAAGCTGACTTGTCAGAATTTGTGCTCATTCAAAACCTCCAAAAAATCGGTAGCGTGTGTCTGGACAATCGTTTCGTCTGTCGCATACGCGCCGGCGTTCTTGCAAGACAGCGAGGCCAGCCCGGAAATCAGTCCTCCACCTTTTCATAATCCGCTTTGCGTGCGCCGCATACCGGACAAAGCCACGAGTCAGGTATGTCCTCGAAAGCCGTGCCCGGTGGGATTCCGCTATCGGGGTCACCCTCAGCCGAATCGTAAATATGACCGCATGCCATACAAATCCACATCAGTTCATCTCCCGTCCTGTTCGGTCTTCGTAGCAAGCGGCGATCCCGCGGGTTCCTCCCGGATTCGCGTATTTCGCTTCAATGCGGCTCTCTCCCCAGGATGACGACGTTGTGGTACTGCGCCCCCGAACCTGCGCCGGAGGCCAACGCGACGCCCGCGTCGGCTACCTGGCGCTCGCCGGCTTCGTGCCGGAGCTGATGAACTGCTTCGACGATTTTCAACGTGGGGCCGCCCCAGCCGATGTGGCTGTAAGAAAGCAGTCCCCCGTCGGTATTGATCGGCAGCCCGCCGTCGGGACCGATTCCGAAATCGCGAACAAATGCGGTCGCTTCTCCGGTCTTGCAAAACCCGAGGATTTCGAGCTGTCGGAGCACTTCGAACGAATTGATATCGTAGAGTTGGGCCACGTCGACATCGTTGGGTTGCACGCCGGCCATTTTGTAGGCTCGTTCCGCCGCGTCCGAGCCAACGTTCCACACTTCGTCGTAGCGGGGCGGGTCCACATATTGTTGTTTGTGCCAGTTGCAGCCGCCGCCCAGTAACCACACCGGCGCCCGGGTACGCGACGCGATGTCACGGCGCGTCAGGACCATGGCAGCCGCCCCCTCCGTGGCCAGACACAGGTCGAGCAAGGTAAACGGCGTCGCGATCATGCTCGCCGCCAACACGTCTTCGGGGGTATACGGGCCGCGCCCGTACATCACAGCCTCCGGATTGAAATGCCCCCGGTTGCGGATTGTGGCGGCGGCTTCCGCCGCCCCGGCCCGCGATTCGGGATAACGATGCAGATATTGCTGCGCAAGCAGGGCGAAGTGAACCGCCGTGAAGGCGCCCCATGGCGCAATGAACTCGTTTTCCGGGCGCGTATACGCGGCGACTTTGGCGGACTCATCCCGTATAGCGGCCTGGCCGCCGACGACAAGTACAGACTGGCACAGCCCTGCGGCGATCGCGGCGGCGGCGTCGAGAACCGCGGGAACACCCTGAGGGTAGGTGTCCTGGACCCACCGCACCGGTATTCCGAGCAGCGTGGCCCAGTCCAGGGAGCCCGGATGCATGACCGTTCCACCCGGGCCCGGCCACCTCCCGGCGATGCCGTCGATTTCAGCGACCTCCATGCCGGCGTCGCGAATTGCACGTAGCGCGGCATCCAGGCAGGCGGATAGCGCCGTTCGTTCCAGTTGGCGGCGCTGCTCGCTGGTGCCGACGCCGACGATGGCGATGTCATGCAGGCTGCTCACGTTTCAGTTCTTGTTTTCAGGAGGCGAGAACTGGCGGCGCAGCTCATTCTTCGCGATCTTGCCCACCGCGTTCTTCGGCAGGCTGGAGAGGAATTCGATGTGCTCGGGTATCTTCATTGAACTCAGAGAGCTCCCGTCCCGGCACCATTGCAGCATCGACGCTTCGTTCGCGCCGGCACCGGGTTTGAGCGCCACAACGGCCAGGATGGATTCCCCCCACTGCTCGTCGGGCACTCCGATCACCCCGACCTCTAGGACATCCGGATGCTTGTGCAGCGCGGTTTCGATCTCCGCCGGCGCGATGTTGTATCCGCCGCGGATGATGAGGTCCTTGAGACGGTCGACGATGTAGATGTAGCCGTCGTCGTCGATCTTGGCGACATCGCCCGAATGAATCCATCCGTCGATCAGGGTGCGCGCTGTGCGTTCGGGGTCCCGGTAATAGCCTTTCATCATGTAGGGTGCCGAGAACACGACTTCGCCGCGCTCACCCTGCTGGACATCACTCTCGTCCTTGTCCACGACACGCACATCGATGGCATAGGAGGGCTGTCCCACGGAGCGCAGCAGATGAGGCCGGCCATCCAGCGCGGCGACGTGGTCCGACTTGCGCAGCATCGTGCCGATGGACGCAATCTCGGCCATCCCGTAGAGCTGGTTGAAAACAGGTCCAAAGCGTTCTACGAGCAGCGCGGCCTTATCGGGCGACATGGGCGCCGCGCCGTAGCCAATCGTTTTAATCGAGGCGAGCGCGTCACGCTCAGCGGTGGTTTCCAGCAGCCGGTACAGCTGTGTGGGGACCAGATAGGAATGCGTGGCGCTGGTTTTCGCCACCTCCCGGATATAGGCCTCTGCATCGAACCTGCGAGTGTCGAAGAACCCGATGGCGCCGCCCATAGTCATGCAGGGGGCGAGCGTAATGTGCACCGACGAGTTGTGCGGGATGGCCGTCAGATAACGGGTATCGAGATCGATCTCATACTCCAGCGCAGCGACCGTGGCGTGTTGTAGGACCCGGCCGTGATCGAACCAGACGCCCTTGGGCGTGCCGGTTGTGCCACTGGTGTAAACGATGCAGCAATCATCCGCGGGGCGGATCTGGTGCAGCGTTTCGGGCGAATGCGAAGCAGCTTTCGAGATGAGCGCCTCGTAACCCTCCGGCGAGCCGTCGTCCAGGTCGATAATGTGAATGCCCGGACCCGCAACGAGGTGTTCCGCGCGTTCACGGAATTCACCGGCGACGATCAGCACGCGGGGCTGCGCATTTTCGAACACGTGCGTGAAATCGACATTGCTCATGCGGAAATTGAGGCCTACGTAAACCATGCCGGCCTTGGCCACGCCAGCCAGAACTTCTGCGACCGCGATACGGTTGGGTGCCCACAACGCGACACGCGATCCTTTTTCAAGGTGCAGTCCGGCATGCAGCACGTTCGCGAGACGGTTGCTGCGTTCGTCGAGGTCACGCCAGCGAAGCTGGCATTCACCCTCGAACGCCGCCAGTCTTTCAGGATATCGGCGGGCAGAGCGGGTGGTGGCCAGGCCAATGTTCATTCCAGCCTCTCTTCGGCTTGCCGGAATACGGGCAGCCCGACGCCATCGGCACGGGTGATAAAACAGACCGCGACCCGCTGGCCCATCTTCACCGACTCATGGGGACAGTCGACGATATTCGACATCATGTACCACCCTTCATCCAGATCGACCACGGCAACCACATAGGGCGGGGCAATGTCTTCCGTAGGCGCGCGATGCACGACCGTGAATGTGGAAATGACGCCTTGGCCGGAACTTTCGCGGTATGTCCAGGATTCGCTGTGACAATCGGGGCATGCAATCTGTGGAATGAAGAAGTTCCTGCCGCAGCGGTCGCACACGGGGCGTACCAGTTGTCCACGCGCCGTCGCCTCCCAGAACGGGCGAGTGATTTCCGAAACACTGGATGAAACCTGAACGGTCATTCCGTATCGGCCTCCTGTAGCAGAAAGTGTGCAGCCTCCTTGGCTGTCATGCCCACGCGCAAGCCCCGTTTCTCGGCAGGCTTGTTGCAGGCGACAATGATTCCCTCGTGGTAGGTCGAGTGTGCATCGCCGATTGCAGCGGAGTCGGCCGAAACGCTGGCGCCCGGAAGATTTGCCTTCTCCACGATAGCGAGGCCCGCCGTGCCAGACTGGTTCTTTCCGCCGCCGCCGTCGGAACAGATAAATCCCCAAGGCCGGAACTCCAGCAGAAAGGATGCACCCGAAGTGCCGGTGTGACCGGCCGTGACGAGAACGTTTCTTCCCTTGTCCTCGGGCCGGGCGAAAATGATGGAGTCGGTCACCACGACATGTCGCCCGGTCGGAGACGTCTCGACGATATCCCGGCGGATTTTGGTGCCCGGTTGGACATCCCCCGGGTCGTTTTCGAGCAAAAGCCGTGCCGCTTCGGCGACCGTTTGCCCCTGCCGGACGCCGCAGATTTCGGCGAGAATATTCACTCGGCTGATGACGCCTTCCTCGTAATGGTTCGCGCCATTTCCCAGTTCCGCGCTGTCGCCTTTGACCGCCGCTGCCGGAATGCCCAGAGCCTCCAGGTAGTAAAGCCCTTGAATGCCTGCGGCATCCTTGCCAATTCCGCCGTCGTGGCCGATAACCGCACGGGGTTTATGGGGAGCCATCAGGCGTGCGGGCAAAACACCGATGTAAGATGCCGTTACGACGACATCCCGCCCGGTGTTCCTGCTGTCCACGTAGCGAGCGGAATCCATGATTACGACCCGCTTGCTGTCCTGTTCCAGAACCACTTGCTGCGGGTGGTCCTCAGTTTTCAGTAAGTCCGTCACATGCTCTCTCCGTTTCGATCCGATCCGCCTACTACTTTAGTGTTACGAGGATGGTCAGATCGTTGAGCACCCGTGCGTTAGAACGGGGTGGAATGACGGACGTTGATCCCTCTTCGCACAGGATCACCGGGCCGTCAAATGTCTGTCCCACTGATAGTGATGCCCGGTCTACGACCGGGGTCTCGATGGGTGGACCGTCAAGTCCGAACCAGGCCTGCGAGCGCTCAGGTAGCGATGGAATACTGGAAGATGTCGGCTTGATGCTGACCTGAGGAAGAGCCCGCTTGCCGATTAGTTCCAGCTGCACAACCTCGACTTCGGACAACTCGTCCGCGTGCCCGAAGCGGGTTTTATACTCTTCGGCGAAATCCGATGCGAACCTGTCGTGAAATTCCTCTGGTACATCGAGGTCTTTGTAGGGTGCTGGAATTTTCAGCGTATGTTCCTGACCCACGTAGCGCAGCAACAGCGCATACTCGAACGCGGTATCCGACTCGGACGCACCTACACCGCCGAGTGCGGTGACCAGTTCTCCACGCATTGCCTTCATGAGGTCGACCAGGGACTCACGGTCAAGATACTGCAACTCCTTGCCGATCGTCGCTGTGCGTTCGAAACGGAGATCGGCACTCAGCATACCAATTGCCGAAAAATGGCCCGGATGCATGGGGATGGCTACATTGTGAACGCCGACATCCCTTGCCACATCACAGGCATGCATCGGACCCGCCCCGCCGAATGCGATGAGGAGGAAGTCCCGAGGGTCGCGGCCGCGCTCCAGCGTTTGGCGTCTGACCGTTCTCGCCATCGACATCACCGCAAGGTGCAGGATCCCCCGGGCGAGCCGTCTGGTGTCCATGTCGGCTTTCCTGGCCAGTCGGGACAATGCTCGCTCAGCGGCATCGGGATCCAGCTCGAGTGATCCCGAAAGCTGTACCTGGGGCAGTCTTCCGCAATACAGATTGGCGTCGGTAACTGTCGGTTCCGTGCCACCCTGGCCATAGCATGCGGGCCCGGGAGACGAGCCGGCGGACCGCGGCCCCACACGCAGGCGATTGCCTTCATCCAGCCACGCGATCGAGCCGCCTCCGGCGCCCACTTCCAGGATGTCGATGCAGGGCACCTGAGTCGGGAAGCCACGGTTGTATCCCCCGATCCAGTACAGATCGGTTGACAGGAACCGGCCGCCTTCAACTAGGCTGGATTTTGCCGTCGTACCGCCCATATCGAAGGCGACAGCGTTCTCCACGCCATGAGAAATCGCCAAGTTGCGGGCGGCCAGAGCGCCGGCAACCGGACCCGATTCGATCGTGCGCAACGGAAATTGCATCGCTACGGAAACGCTCTGCGCGCCACCGTTGGAATCCAGAACAACAAGGTCTCCCGAAAAACCGGCCGAGCGGACCCCATTCTCCAGCAATCCCAAGTAGTTGCGCATCAGCGGCGCGACGGAAGCGTTTGCGGCGGCCGTCGTGAAACGCTGATATTCGCGGGGGCTCTGGCTGATATCGGAGGAAAGGCAGATTGGCAGGTCGGGGAACGCATTTTCGAGAAAGGCTCCCACCCGGCGCTCGTTCTCAGGCTGGACATAGGCATTGAGAAAAGCCACGGCGATCGCTTCCGGTTCGACCTGCAGCAATTCCGTAACAAGGGCCTCGAGTTCCTCGTCAGTCGGCTGCTGCAGAATCTCTCCGTTCGCCGCGGCCCGCTCATTGATTTCGAACCGCATGTCGTGAGGCACGAGCGGCGGGTTGCGGCGATAGGTCATGCAGTAGGGTTCCGGCCGCGAATCCGTGGCTAGCTCATGAATATCGGCGAATCCCCGGGTGCAGACCAACACGGTGCGGCCGACCCGTCTTTCGAGCAGGGCATTGATGACCAGCGTCGTTCCATGCGCGAGGACGGTATTAGGCGTCCAGGGCACTCCTGAGTCGATCGCGGCGGCGACGGCCGCTTCGTTCTCCGCGCCAACCGATGTCAGCCTTTTCCCGAGATGGATGGCGCCGTCCGGCCCCACGGCGGTGACATCCGTGAATGTCCCCCCAATGTCCACGCCGATCCTGACCGTCATGTTTTCTCCCTTTTCGATTGCAGCAGCAAGGCTGCTTCGCGGGCGGTCATGCCGGTGCGCACACCCCTGTCCAGAGCCGGTCGATTGCAGGCGCTGATCACGCCGTCATGGTACGTGCTGAGGCCATCACCCATACGGGCGGTCTTGGCGTCGACTGTCGCTCCCGCGAGCCCGTCCCGCTCCACGATCGTCAGGCCGATAATGCCTGACTGATTGCGACCGACGCCTCCGTCACTGCAAATGAAGCCCAAGGGTTGCGCGGAGCGCAGATATGGCGCGGCGCTTCGACCAGTATGGCCACCAGTGCAGAGTACATTCCGATCCCGGTCCTCTGGAAGGGCAAAGGCGATGGAATCGGTACAGATGACCTGATGGCCTTCGCTTTCGTGGACGACCGTCCGGTTTGTAATAGCATCCGGTGGAAGTTGACCGACCGAACGCGGTTCGAGCATAAGTGCCGCTGCGTGTTTTACCGACATTCCCTCCTGTAATCCGCATTGCCGGGCCGGTTCATTGAATCGCGAAATGGTTCCATGCGCATACACATCGTGTCCGTTGCCCAACTCGACGGTGTTGATGTCCGCGGCTGCGGCGGGAATGTCGAGGGCCTCGTAGTACCAGAGTCCCGCGATTGCGGATCCTTCGAGCCCAAAACCGCAGTCGACTCCGATGACTGCCCTGGGGCGGTGGGCGGCGGCGAACCGAGCGCACAACACGCCACAATACGAGGCCGTAACGACGACATCGCGCGCGCGGTGCCTCTCGTCTACATTGTACGCTGAGTCCAAGCAGGCGATTCTGCCCTCGGGCGATTCGTATACGATGCTCTGCTTTTCGGACTGCTTGCTCAAGGCGGGTTTCCCGTCACCGAAACCCTTGGCACCGTTCAAAGCCCTGATGAAGCTGACATTACGGTCACGTTAGACTTTAACGTCAGAAGTTATAGGTAACCTGCAACAGCACCGTCCGAGGCAGGTCGACCAGTCCAACGGGGTCAGCCGGAACGGCATCGACCGTGCCGGTTCCGCTGCCGCTGTTGGGTAGGTCTGTTTCGCCACTGATATGGAAGCTGTCCGTGAGGTTGCGGGCAATGATGGCGGCTTCCCAATTACCGTCAGTGTGTCGGAACCGCAGGCTGGCATCGAGGTTGATGTAGGAGTCCTGACGGGACAGCGGGGCGCCGAAACTGGACGAAATGAAGTCGTCGCTGTAGCGCAGGTTGCCGCCGAATTCCCAAGTGTGGCCGGATTGCGTATCCACTTGGTACGCCGCGTTGATTGCAGCGACCCAGTCGGGCGCCATGGCCAGCGGCTCACCGCTCAGGTCCTGACCGAGACCCGCACCGAAGTTGGTATTGCAGCCGGCCGCGATCGACTGGCCCGTGTAGCAGGGCGCGATGTAGTCCGTGTAGCGGCCCTTGTTGTAATTCAGATAACCGGACAAAAGCAGTCCGGGCAACGCAATGGGCGCATAGTCGACTTCGAATTCGACACCCTCGACTGTAGCCGCGCCGGCGTTGGTCGTGATGAACTGAAAGGTGACCGAGTCGAAGAAATCGACTTGGAGATCCTCATATTCGAACCGGTAAAGGGTCATGTTGAAGCGCAACTGATCATCGAACCACATGCTCTTCATGCCGACTTCGAAACCGTCGCCGGTTTCGGGCTCAAACATTACATCGCTCGGAATCGTGGCTGCGACGATCAGGGAACTCACCGCGAACCCACCCGATTTGTACGCGGACTTGTATCCGGCGAAGAATGTCAGGTCGTCAGCGGGAAAATAGGAAACGGTGACTTCCGGAGTCCAATCCGTAAATGTCTGATCCCCGAAAACGGGTGCATCCTGGAGGAACAGTCCCTGCAGCGCGGGCATGACATAACTCTGCACCAGAAAACTGTCACGCGTTTCGCGTATGTAACGAACGCCTGCCGCCAACTCGGTCTGATCCGTGGGTCGCCAGGTTACCTGGCCGAAGCCTGACCAAGTCTCCGCCTCCGATCCGGACGGCTTGATGTAGCTGGTGAATTGGGTTTCAGGCGGGTTGGTCGAAATCTCAAGCGGAGCAAAGGCGCCTGCCTGGTCATGATCGCGGTCGGTGTTCTGGTAGTAGGAACCGATCATGAAGTTGAACGGTTGGTCGAAATAAGTCTGGAACCGTGTCTCGTTGGACCAGGCGCTCAGGGACGTATTCTGCGTGGCGGCGATATAGCTCGTTGGCGATTCGACATTTTGTGACAGGCCCCACTTGTTGCGATGCCAGTTGTAATTGGTTATGGACGTAATCTGCGAATCGTCCAGGTCGAACGTGAGGCCGGCCGTCATGGCCCACGAGTTGTAATCATTGTAGGAAGAACCGTCCTCCTTCATGTGCGGGAGGTTGCCCCCAACGCCGTCCGGCGCATTCGGCACGCGAACGTTGAATTCACGCTCGCACGGCACAGCCGGATTGGGCTGTGTGAAACCGCTGGGGCAGTCAAACACCACGAAGTTCCAAGCGTTGGCTTCATCTTTACGCTCGTTGACACTGGCCTTGAATACACCGGTAAAGCGCTCGGTGGGTGCCCAAATCAGCGTTCCCCGCGCTACGTATGCCTCGGTCCCCGGCATTCCGCCCTGGTTGGGTTCCTGGTTGCGCACGACCGGCTCGAACGTCGCCAGATCGAGAAACGTAACGGGCGTGTCTATTGCTGTCTGGTCGAAGTATCCACCACGCATGTCGGACACGCGGAGCGCGAGTCGTCCGAGAAGGTTGGGTGCAATCTGACCTGAGACAAAACCTTCAACGGAATACTCCTCCGCAGTTGTTTCGTAGCCGGCCCGCACCTGTGCCTCGAATTCCTCGGTTGGATCAGACGTGTTGAACGAAATGACACCTGCGGTTGCATTCTTGCCGAAAAAGAGCGCTTGCGGGCCTTTGAGTACCTCAATCCTCTCGAGGTCGAACAAGGCTTCATTCAAAAATAGCCCATGGCCGTAGTAGACCCCGTCCACCACCACGGCGGTCGACTGTTCCATACCCATGGTGGTTCTGCCGGAACCCACGCCGCGCAAGGTGATTTGCGCGCCTGAGCCATTCGATGATCGCCCCACGAACAATTCGGGAATGTTCGCAGCGAGGGACTCGAGGCTGTCCAGTGCGTACCGGTCGATCTCAGCCTTAGTGAGCACATTGACCACGACGGGAACGTCCTGCAGAGATTCTTCGCGTTTTCGCGCGGTGACAATGATTTCTTCGAGTCCACCGGCGATTTTTGCTTCATCGCTTTCAGCGGCGACGGCGGAGGCACTCATCGACGCGCTCACCGAGAAGGTGCAAAGGGCTAGCGCGACTGCGCTTGGGTGAATTGCCATGCCATTCATTGGACTCTCCATGACGAAATTTGAATGTTATTCAAAGTTACTTTAGAATTCCACAACGATTAACACCTGTCAAGGTGCTTTCGGTCGAATCCGAAGCATTGGTCGGCAGTGGCTTCTAACAGCGGTACGGTCCGCATTTAGAGTTGTAGAGTGCCACGATGGCCATGTGAGCGAAGTCCCTTTTTCTAGAGCAATACGCCCAATGATTCTCATTAACAAACTTCAAACCCGCATTACCAACTGCCGGGGAGGTGCTGGGAGGCGCAAGATCCATGACCCAAACTGATAGCGCGGAAGTGCTGATCATTGGTGCTGGCGCGTCAGGAGGTGTCGTTGCTAGGCATCTGGCGGAACATGGCATCAAGGTCGTAGTGCTCGAGCAGGGTGATTGGGTGAATCAGGGGGATCTCCCCGGCATCCGTCCCGACTACGAACTCCAGATCGCGCAGAAATGGAGCGCCGATCCAAATGTCCGAGCCTCCGAGGCTGATTATCCTGTTGACCAAACGGACTCGGAAGCGCCCGTCGCGCAGATGTACAACGGGGTCGGTGGCAGCACCATACTGTTCGCAGCCGTTTGGCCCCGTCCGGCGCCTGCGGATTTCCATGTCCGGACGCTGGACGGCGTGGCTGACGACTGGCCCCTGACCTACCAGGAACTGCTGCCTTACTACGAAGCGATCGATGTCGAGTTCGGCGCTTCGGGACTCGGTGGGAATCCTGCGTATCCGCCGGGTGCGCCACCGCCTCTGCCGCCACTTCCGATCGGCACAACGGGCCGGAAGCTCGCCGAAGGCATGAACAAGCTGGGTTGGCACTGGTGGCCGGGAAACAATGCCATAGCGTCCCAGGATTATCGTGAGATGAAACAGTGCCTGCGCTATGGCACCTGCGTGGGCGGCTGCCCCGCGGGCGCCAAAGGTTCCGCGGACGTCACGCACTGGCCTGCAGCCATCCGTAATGGCGCCCGGTTAATCACGGGTGCGCGGGTCAGGGAAATTACGCTGGATGACAAGGGACTGGCGAATGGTGCAGTCTACATCGATCGTATCGGCAAAGAGCATTTCCAGTCAGCGTCACTCGTCGTGCTCGCGGCCAACGGGATCGGCACGCCGCGCCTGCTGCTGATGTCCCGCTCCGGGGGCCACCCCGATGGTCTCGCGAACAGTTCGGGCCTGGTTGGCAAGCGCCTGATGATGCATCCGTGCGCGACGGTGGCCGGAATCTTCGATGACGAGTTCGATGAGCGCGGGCCGAGCGGACAGAAAATCGGCTCGATGCAGTTTTACGAATCCGACGCCTCACGGGGGTTCGTTCGGGGCGCTTATTGGACGATGTACGACGGCATCGGGCCTCACCTGCACATGTTGCGTCGCTCGCTTAGCGAAGGTATCGGGCAAGAGCCGTTCTGGGGAAGCGCGTTTCCGGCGGCGATGAAGGAGGTTGCGCACCACACGCTGATGTGGGGTATCGTCGCCGAAGACCTTCCCGAGGAGCACAACCGGGTAACGCTCGATCCTGACCAAACGGACAGCGACGGCCTGCCGGCGGCCAAAATCACCTATACGCTTTCGGACAACACGCGCAAGTTGACGGATTTTCACTGTGCACGCGCCATGGAGTCGCTGGACGCGGCGGGTGCGAAGCGGAGCTTCGTGTTCTCGCGCAACGTGCCGGCGGGCCATCTCCTGGGGACGGCGCGAATGGGCGAAGACCCGGAGACGTCGGTCGTTGACCAGTGGGGCCGATCACACGATGTCCCCAACCTGTACATAGTCGACGGCAGCGTGTTCGTGACCGCGTTCGGCGTCAATCCCACATGCTCCATCGCCGCGATCGCGAAACGCACGGCCAGCCATTTAGTGGGTACACGGAAACAACAGCTGGTGTCTCAATGATGGAGCTGAACGACACGCAGCGTAGCCGGCTGGCCTCGCTGGCGGACGAATTGATGCCCGCAGGCGGGGGCTTGCCCGCTGCCAGCGAGGTTGATGTCCACCTTGTTTGGATAGACCAAGCCCTGAATGCCGTCCCGATTATGGGGAATGCGGTCCGGTTCGCGCTCGAATTGCCGGGCGAACCCGCCGAGGCGGTCGAAGCGCTCCGGGAACGGCATCCCGAAGCGTTCATGGCCTTCACCTTCGTTCTATCGGGAGCCTATTTCATGCATCCACGGGTGCGTCAGGCGCTGGGTTACGAGGGTCTGGCGGTCGAGCCCAATCCGCCGCTGGAAGGGGAAGCGGAATACTATCTTGATGACGGCCTGCTCCAGCCAGTGCTCGCGCGCGGCCCCGTCTATCGCCAGGTGCCCGAAAATGAGTGAATCGTACGGCGCAGCGCGCGTAGACCGGCGTGGCAGGTCGAACCTGCCGAATCAACGGGGCAAACCATGAAGATCGTTGTTTGTGTCAAGCAGGTGTCCGTTCTGCCCGGGGCCGTGGTACTACTGGATGGAGACCAGGAAATCGATCCGCTATTCACGACGAGACGGCTAAATGATCCGGATCGGTGCGCGGTCGAGGAAGCCCTCCGGTTGTGCGAGGAGCATGGTGGCGGGGAAATCGTCGTGGTCACCGTAGGTGAAAACGAAACCACCAAGGAACTGCGCAGGTGCCTGGCGATGGGCGCCCATCGGGCGGTACGGATCCCGGCCGCCGGATTGCAGCTTCACGATCCACTCAGCGTTGCCAGAGTTCTGGCGCAGATCGCTCAACGGGAGTCTGCCGACATTGTCCTCTGCGGCGTGCAATCGGAAGATGCCGCCCAGCAGGCAACCGGCCCGGCACTGGCCTCCGCGCTGGGTTGCGCGTGCGTGACGATGGCGACTGGCGTCGAACTCGATCAGGACGGCGGGCGGCTGGTGATCCAAAGGGAGTTAAGCGGCGGGGCCACAGAAGTGGTCGAGGTGGGTCTTCCGGTCGTCGTCACCGTGCAGACGGGCATCGACACGCGCCGTACCGAATCCTTCAAGGCGGTCATGATGGCAAAGCGAGCGACCATTGAAGTCGTCGAGCCCCAGCCACTCGCGCCGACGTCCATCCAGGTCGAGCGCATGGCGACTCATGCGCCGTCCCGGGGCCAATTGCAGCTCATCGCCGGCGGGCCGGCGGCAGTCGCCGCGAAAATCCGGGAACTGATCGAGGAGGCGTCGTAATGGAGGGCACGCTGATTATCACCGAATGCGTGTCCGGCCACCTGATGGATTCGACCGCGGAACTGCTCAGTGCAGCCGCCGGCCTTGGCGAACCCGTCATACTCGGTGTCGTGTCGCCTGATCCCGCAGCGGTCGGCGGGCTCCGGCTCAATGGAGTGGACCGGGTGATTGGAATTGCCGTGCCTGCAGACCCGCCGGCGCACGAAGTCCGGCAGCGGGCTGTCGAAGCGCTCATGGAGATCACGTCGCCGAGGACGGTTCTGCTGGCATTGAGCTGGGACACGGCTGCTTTCGCCGCCGGCATGGCCGAGCGTGGCGGTTATGCGTTTGCCACCGATGTCGTCGCCCTGTCGAACGAAAACGACGGATCGCTGCTCGCGACGCGGCGGGCATACGGCGGCAAGGTCGACGTCACACTCCGGCTTGCCGCTGACTGTACTGCGGTTCTGCTGCTTCGCCCTGGAATCTGGCCGGCGGCATCCGACGCGGGTGAGCCCGCGCCAGTAGAAATCGTCGACGTCATAGTGAGCGGCGAAACCCGGGTGCGCCGGATCGACCTGATCGAACCGGAGACGCGCGACGCAGACCTCGGCCAGGCGGAGGTGATTTTCGGCTTGGGCCGCGGCGTGGGTAAAGCGGAGCACATTGCGGTCTTCGAGGATGTCGCCCGCGAGCTCGGCGTCGCGCTGGGCGCGTCCCGCCCGCTGGTAGACCTGGGTCTCGTGGCCCGCGAGAAACAGATTGGTCAGTCGGGGGTGACGGTAAAGCCCAAGCTGTATGTGGCGTTCGGCATATCCGGTTCCTTGCAGCACATGGCCGGGATAAGCGAGAGCAAGATGATCTTCGCCATCAACACGGATGAGAAGGCGCCGATATTTGATTCGGCGCACCTGGGTTCGCATGTCGACGCCATTGAAGTGGCCAGGCATCTCCTTTCGCAAGACTGAACAGGGGAATTAAGAATGCCGTTTGTATCGTTTCTGCCAGCGGGCGCCGGGCTTGCCGGGTTGTTTACGCGGCAATCCGACCGCTACGGGCCGTGCATGGAGATCGGCAAAGAACTCATGACGGGGCCGTCCGAGATGGAGCGCAGTGAGCGCGAACTGCTGGCCGCGTATATTTCGTCATTGAACGCCTGTTCCTTCTGCATCGGAACCCATTCCGGCATCGCCAATGCGTTCGGTTGGGGTGTGGATGTGCTCGAAGCTCTGCTTGCCGACCCGGCCGAGGCGCCAATACCGGATCGTCTCGTGCCGATAATCGGGTTCGCGCGCAAGCTGACTCAGGAGCCTGCGCGGATGACGCAGTCAGATGCCGATGCGATAACGGCGGCAGGCTGGAGCGAGCAAACGGTGAGTGATGTCGCGGCCATAACCGCCTACTACGCGATGACGAACCGGCTCGCCTCCGGGCACGGGGTCGAAGCGCTTACCGGCGAGGACAACGAGGCCATCGGCCGCAACATCGCGGAACACGGATATCCCGGAATAGAAAGCCTGCCGCAGCCCTCATTTCGCGACAGCGGGCAAGCCTTGTAGAACGGGAGCTACGCAGGATTGCCGGGTTCTAGTCGGAGGGACCGATGCTGAGCCGGGGCCGCGACGTTGACTGTGCTGTTTCCGGTCCGGGCGCCTTATCGCTGAAGCTCGATGCCGTGCGCTTCGCGATCCCAGCAATCCGAAGTGATACCTTCCTTTTTCAGCTGGAATTTTTCGACGCGTTCACTCGGTGTTTTCGGCAGGCTTTCCCTTATCGCGATATAGCGAGGAATCGAAAAGTACGCCAGCTGCGGCTCGCACCAGCGGATCAGTTCTTCTTCCGTCGTGTGCTGGCCCGCCTTCAGTACCACGACGGCCTTGACTTCCTCTTCGCCGACGTCCGAGGGCACGCCCACGACGCAGGCTTCCAGAACGGCTTCATGAGAGCTGATGACCGACTCGACCTCGAATGAGGAAATGTTCTCTCCGCGACGGCGTATGGCCTGCTTCTTGCGGTCGACGAAGTAGAAATATCCGTCCTCGTCCATGCGGCCGAGGTCGCCGGTATGTATCCAGCCGTTCTGCATCAGTTCCTGGGTCGCTTCGGGCCTGTTGTAGTAGCCCGTCGTTCCAACCCACATCTTGTCGGGCCGCGCGACGAACTCGCCCAGGGTGCCGGGCGCGCACTCGTTGTCATCGTCGTCGACGATGCGCACGTCCCAGCCCGTGATGGGTTTGCCGCAGGAGCCGGGCCGGGGTTCGTCATAAGGACTGGCGAGGCAGCAATAGCACTCGGTCATGCCATAGACTTCGAGGATCTTGATGTTGAAGCGTTGCTGGAAAGCGTGCCATTCATCCTTTGGTGCAGCGGCGCCGACCATGAGCCGAACGGGATTATCGGCGTCGTCGTCACGAGACTCCTGCTTTAGCAGAATGGGAATGATGCCGCCGATGTAGTTTGCTTCGCTGCAGTTCCACCTTCGGCAGTCGTCCCACAGTCTGCTGGCCGAAAACCTTTCGACAATCACAGCCTTCGCGTCTGCCAAGATGGCGGGCCCGATAGTAATGCCCTGCGCGTTCCCGTGGAACAGGGGAAGCCCACTGTAAAGAACATCGTCTTCCGTGTAGCGCGCGTACTTTACGGATTCCGCCCAGATGTCGTACCAGTAGTGGTGGCTGAGCATAACTCCTTTGGACACGCCGGTTGTGCCGGATGTGTACAGGATGGATGCAAGATTGTTGTAGCGGACATCGACATCGGGCGTGCTTGACGGTCGGTCCATGAGTTCGTGCATTGTCAGGTGTTCAAACCCGGCCCAATCGGGAAGGGCGCCGCCTGATGCGTTGGTGTCGGTATATGCAATCTGCCGGACGCCCTCGAGCTCATCGGCCACGCCTTCCAGCCTGTCCTCGTATTGCAGGTCCGCAACCAGGGCAATGCAATCCGATTGCACCATCTGGTACGCGAGGCCCTTACCCTTCAGGGCGACGTTGATCGGTACCTCGACAGCGCCGATCCGATTCAATGCAAACCAGGTGTAAAGAAATTCCGGGCAATTCGGCAGCATGATTGCCACCTTGTCACCGTGACGGACGCCCAAGGTCATCAGGCCGTTGGCTGTGCGGTTGATGCGATCGTTCAGCTCCTCCAGCGTGATGGGTCGATCCCCGAACTGGAACACGACGTGGTCCGGATACTGCCGCGCCTTGTCCGCGATGATTCGGGGAAGCACGCGATCATGCTGTGGGTATTCCTGCATGCTCCACGCGTTCCATTTCTTCGCGTGACGCTCGAATTTGTCATCCCATTGGCCCATGGCCATGCGTCTCCGTAACGGCCCTGGCCGGTGAACCCGATGGCTTGCGACGGACTGCTCACTCAAGCTGCAGCAATAAGAACTTGAACTTTGTTCAATCTTTCCACAGAATATAGAAAAGTGTCAACAGCAGCGTGCTCGGGCGCGTTAACTTGAGGTAAAGATGTCCGATATATTGATTGAGCGGCGCGGCGAAGTGGAGTGGATCCGCTTGAATCGCCCGGAAAGGATGAACGCCTACGATGCGGCCATGGCCGAAGCGCTGGTCGATGCCATAAATGAAGCTGTCGACGTCGGCGTCATTGTGTTGACCGGACAGGGTCGGGCATTTTGTGCCGGTGGTTATTTGGCCGATCTCAGTGATCCTGATCCCGAGGCATTGCGCAAGATGTTCTATGGCTCGCTGCGAGTTTACGAAGCGATCAGGATGAGCCCCCGGCCCGTCATCGCGGCAGTGAATGGAAGCGCGGCTGGCGGCGGGAACGAGCTGGTTGTCGCTTGCGATCTGGCGATAGCCGGCGAGAGCGCGACGTTCGGTCAGACCGGAGTGCGGGTCGGCAGTGCACCGGTATTGGGTGGAACCAACTTTCTCGCCATGAGCGTGGGCGAAAAGCGAGCGAAGGAAATTGCGTTCCTTTGCCGTCGCTATCCCGCGCCGGAAGCCCTGGAAATGGGGCTGATCAATGCCGTGGTTCCGGATGATCGGCTGGAAGAGGAAGTGACCCGATGGGCTGAGGATCTCCTGAGTATGAGTCCACGGTATCTGGAGATCGCCAAGATCAGCTCCAACGTTTGGTGGAACCAGTGTCGGGACAATTACCTTAGTGGTCTGGGCATGCTGATTCAGGCCATTGGCTGCTCTGACATGAAAGAGGGCGCAAAGGCGTTCATGGAGAAACGCCCTCCCCATTTTGAGGGCAGAGCGCGCAAGGATTCCACTTGAATCGAATGGCCCGAATGGACAGAAAAAAAGGCAATGAAATTACTTCTGATACGGACCAAGATGCCAAGACCGGTGAGACTGGGCTGAATTTCGAGCTTTCGCCCACGCACAGGGGAATTCGGGAAGAGGCGCAAGCGCTTTGTCGGATGATCGAGCCCATGGCGGCGGAGGCCGACGAGCAAAGTGCGATCCACCAAGGGGTGCTGGAAGCCCTGAGGAGCAGCGCTTTGGTGCAGCTCATGGTGCCGAGGCCTTACGGTGGGCGTTTCGAGAAATTGGACCCACTTGCCATCTGCCTGGTCCGGGAAGTCCTCATGGGTACGTCATCCCACGCGGACTCGCTGTTCGCAATGCAGGGCATTGGAAGCTATGCGATCACGGCGTTTGGGACTGCAGATCAGATGTTGGAGTGGCTGCCCCGAGTCGCCTTGGCGGACGCTTTGGCGGCGTTGGCCCTCACCGAGCCCGGAGCGGGTTCCGACCTTAAGTCCATTACCACCACTTTGACGCCCCGGAATGGTGGTTTCCGGCTCGATGGCGCCAAGTCATTCATCTCTAATGCAGGAGCAGCTGGATATTACCTGGTGTTCGCCAGGGAAGAATCCGATTTCAGCATGGTGCTGGTGCCGGCCACCGCGTCCGGCGTGTCCGTGGAACCGTCGCCCGAATTGATAGCGCCGCATGTGCTGGGCGAAGTCCGGTTCGACGACGTCAGCCTGCCCGCAACCGCTCGTCTGGGCGAACGAGGAATGGGGCTGAATCTCGTGCTCGCGACGCTCGGGGTGTTTCGGGTATCGGTCGCGGGCGCCGCGCTGGGGCTCGCCCAGGCGGCCTTGGACGAGGCGGTGCGCCACACGCGGACGCGCAACCAGTTCGGCCGTCCGCTGGCCCGGCTCGGACCGGTGGCGCAGATGCTCGCCGACAGCTGGACTGAACTGGAAATGGCTCGCTTGCTGACGTACCGAGCGGCCAGCATGGCCGGAAAAGACCCCGAACCCTCGTTGCATTACTCATCGATGGCGAAACTGGCCGCGAGTGAAATGGCGTCGCGTGTGGTGGACCGAAGTGTGCAGATGATGGGGCGTTGGGGCCTGATTCGTGGGTCGAAGATCGAGCGCCTTTACCGGCAGGCGAGGCCCATGCGGATTTATGAGGGCGCTTCCGAAGTATTGCGCCTAGGAATCGCCAGTCAGCTGACCAAGGAGGTCCCGTGATCGATTTCCTTCTCGAAGATAAGGTCGCGATCGTGACCGGGGCGAGCAGGGGACTCGGTCGCGCGGCAGCGATCGCCCTTGTGGAACAGGGCGTGCGCGTGGTGGCGTCTGCCCGCTCCACGGCAGAACTGGAGCAATTGGCATCGGAGTTCGACGGCCGCGTCGTCGCCCATGCCTGTGACATGCGCGAGCGTGCCACCGTCGCGGGTTTGCCACAGGTGGCAATCGACGCCTTCGGACGACTGGATATCGTCGTGAACAACGCAGGCATCGCTCCTGCTGGCGCATTCCTAGATCAAGAAGAATCTGAGTGGGATGGCGTAATGGCAGTGAACATCACGGCGCCCGCCGTGCTGACGCGCGCCGCGGGGCGTCTTATGGTGGAAAAAGGGGCTGGAAAGATCATCAACATCGCATCGACCTCCGGTTTGCTCGGCAAGGCGACGCTGGTATCGTATTCTGCCTCGAAAGGCGCTTTGATCCAGTTCACCAAGGCTCTTTCCGCGGAATGGGCGGCCAAAGGTGTACAGGTGAACGCCATAGCGCCCGGGGCATTCGAGACCGAGGCGCAAAAAGCAGTTCTGGAGTCGCCGGACTGTCTGCAGCGCCGCTTGCGGAAGATTCCTGCGCGCCGCATGGGAAGCGCTTCAGAAATGGGCCCTTTGGTCTGCTACCTGGCTTCAGAGCTATCGAACTTCGTGACTGGCAGCGTGTTCGTCATGGACGGTGGTGAGTCCTGCAAGCTCTAGGCTCGAGAAGTATTCAAAGCGCCCCAGGCGCCGGGAATAGCATTATGGCCACGAACAAAACGTCACAGACAACAGATCTGGCGAACGACTCACGTGGCGACAAGCGACGCAGACGTATCCTCGATGGGTTTCATGATTGCATCATCAGAAAGGGATATTCGAGCATAACGCTTCGCGATGTGGCGAAAGCAGCGGGCATGTCCGCCAGTCACCTGCTGTATTACTTTTCCGGCAAGGACGCCATCCTGCAACATTATTTTGATGCGGTCTCGGAACGGATAAGACAGCGGATCGACAGTTTTCGGGATGAAGACCCGTCTCGCCAGTTCGAACTTCTCGCTGACCTGTTTTTTGCGGGCAGAGGCATCACAAATTCGGAGACCGGCTTCATGCTGGAGTGTTTCGGGGTGGCAGTCCATGACCCACAACTGCACAGCGAAAAGGCGGAGCTGGACCGCTACTTTAAAGATTACCTGCAGGCGATTTTCGTCAAATTGCCGAACACCAGAGATGACGCACCTGATCATGCAGAAATCGCCTACGCTCTGTTAATCGGTTTGCGTACGGCGACCTTCTTCGATCAACGGCTTTCGCTGTCAAACGCACGGCGGCTGTTCCGCGACGGAGTCATGCGTCAGGCTGGACTCATCTCTCTAGTTTAGATGGCCGGAGCTGGGGCAAGAGATTGGCCGGACTGGAAACGCCGGGTGTTCCGCGTTGTGTTGTGCGGATGTATTCGTGTGACACGAACTCGCAAACGGATTCGAAGCTCGGAGTGATCGGTATTCCGTTTCACTTCATGAGGAGTGCCACCGAATGACGATTTTTGACCGCGATCGATGGCTTGCTCAAACCCGGGAAGAGGCCATCGATCCCACAGTCCCCATATTTGATCCGCATCATCACCTTTGGAATCATCAGGGAAGTCGATATCTGATCGATGAGTTCCTGGACGATATCCGGGGAGGTCATAGGCTATCCGGCACCGTCTATGTTGAGTGTCAGCAGTTTTACGACACGGAAGGGCCAGAAGAGCTTCGCCCCGTTGGGGAGACCCGCTTTATCGACCGCTTGGCGGGAGTGCGCCATACGAACTCTGGGCCCGTCGACGTCGCTGCGGGAATCGTTGGTTTCGCGGATTTGTCCTTAGGCGAAGCGGTGCAGCCTGTGCTGGAGGCGCATGCCGATTCCAGCAACCGTTTCCGGGGCGTGCGACATGCCTCCGCCTGGCACGAGGATGGGCGGATTAAAAATGCGCATACGAATCCACCACCCGGCCTCTTGCGTGATGAGCGTTTTCGCAGTGGTGTCGCATGCCTTGTCGGGATGGGCCTGAACTTTGATGCGTGGCTGTATCATCCTCAATTGCCCGAGCTTGCTGAGCTTGCAAGGCGTTTTCCGAACCTGACCGTCGTGCTGAACCACATGGCTGGTCCACTGGGAATCGGTCCGTATGAGGGCAGGAGAGATGATGTGTTGCAGGAATGGCGCAAAGGCCTCTCGGAGCTGGCAGCCTGCGAAAACGTCTACGTGAAACTGGGCGGCCGGACCATGACATCGGCAGGGTTTGGCTGGCATCGCATGAAGTCTCCGCCCGGTTCCGTCTGTTTGGCGGAAAATTTGAAGCCATACGTCCATGCCTGCGTCGATCGTTTCGGACCAGACCGCTGCATGTTTGAAAGTAATTTTCCCGTTGACCGGGCTTCGTGCTCTTACACTGTGTTGTGGAATGCGTTCAAACGGTTGAGTCGCGAATACACGCCTTCAGAGCGTGCAAAACTGTTGCATGACACCGCTGCAGGCGTGTATCAGGTCGGTTCGGTTCGGGCCGGAGCGCGTAATGACGTGGAGCCGCAAACGCCCGCAAACGCCAAATCGCCGCAGGCTGTCAGCAAGATCCAGCACTCGCACAGCGCATACCGTCCATCCTAAAAGGCTAGGCTGATCGGCCGATGCGTTAGAACATCAAGGTGGACTGTATGTTTTCGCGAACCACGAGCGGCTGAACCACCCCGGGAATACCGGAGACTCGTTTGCTTGAGTCATGCCGCCATAGCTGACTGTTCCTGCTGGCGTTAGGATAGGACGCTATTTCGATTTCAGCCATCGGCACGCAGAGAGTTGACGCGAACTGCTTGCCTTAGATTTGCCACTTCTGATTAGACTCAATCGAGCACAAACCGGCATCTACTGCCACTTAGAGAATCTACGAACGCGCTCCAAGTTGTTCAAAAACAAGCAGTTATGGCCCGACTTTTGGCCCTCCGAAGGCAGGGGTCACAAGTTCGAATCTTGTCGGGCGCGCCATTTTCCCCTTTACCTTCAGTTATTTATGCACGGCCCTCCTGCACCGTTTTGGGGCGCGACCCCGACTGTGTGAGATTCGTGTGAGAAATGCGCAAGACCGTGTTGGGGCGCCGCTTGCAGACATTTTCGGCGGCCTCAATCAGGCGCGAAACGTCCGGCGCGGAGTAGTGTGTCGTCATGCGCTCGGACTTGTGGCCTAACAGGTCCTGACGGTCCTCGAAGCTTACGCCTGCCGCCCTTAACCGGTGCCCGAAGGTATGACGCAAATCGTGCACGCGCACATTTGTTAAACCGGCACGAACCCGTGCTCGCTTCCAACCGGAGTTGAGAATGCTCCGGGTCGGATTACCGCGAAACGTAAAGACGAACTCCGGATGCTTACCTCGTTGTTCGTCGACAACCCTTCGCGCAATCGAATTGAGCACGACGATGCGTTCCTGACTGTTCTTGGTCGCGAACTCATCGTTGTTCGGCAGCACAAACACACTTGTCGCCAGTTCCGGGACCTTCACTTCCCAGTTCCATCTGAGCTGCAGTACTTCCTGTTTCCTGCAGCCGGTATTCACCTTGTACAGGGCGATCCGTTGCAGGTGTGGCGGTAACTCCCGAAACAAGCGATCCTGCTCTTCCCAGCTCAGCGGATAGGGTTTTCTTGCCGGACCTTGCTCCATCTCGATAAGAGGCGGGGAGTCCAGCCACGACATTCCGTCGTCGTGTCGCCATACCCTGGCTGCCAGGTTCAGCACTCGCCGCAAGCAACTCAATTCCTTGCGAATCGTTCCGGCCGTGACCCCGTCCGTGCGACGGGCTTGCCGGTACTTCGCCAATGTACCGTTGTGAATACGATCCAGCCGCAGAGACCCAATATGTGGCATCAGGCGGTTGAACGCGGCGATGTATCGTTCAAGATTCTTCTTATGCTGGTTGTCGTCGAGGTATTTGATGGCCGCCTGCTGAAACGTCCGTATCGGTCGAATACCGTAGACCATGGATTGGCGAATCTCTTCCAGACGGTGCGTCAGATACCGCTCCGCCTCCGCGAGATCACACGTGCCACAGCTTTCTGCCACTCTTCCGTATCCCTTGATCTTCTTGTCGATCCACCAGATGCGGCCCCGTTTTTGGAGGCCCGGTGATTTTCTGCGTCCCATG
>JBGTLI010000079.1:0-7414 GCA_041744195.1 Wenzhouxiangella sp.
CACGATCGCGCAGATATAGCCCGCGGCGATCAGTGGCGTGGCTACCGCGTGCAGGATGGTCCGCAGCAGTTCCATCTGGCCGAACACCGCGTCCCCGGACACATCCTCAGTGAACAGATGAACGCTCTCCAGCAGCAGACCGACAATCAGCAGCGGCCAGAGCCAGCGGCGAAACATGGGCAGATTGTCGGACGCGTTCTGAATCCAGCCTCGGCGTGCGACCCAGGCGCCCATGAAGAACCGGCCCAGCGCATAGAAGATCCAGCCGAGCAACCCGCCGGTCAGGAACCAGCCGAGATAATCCTTATTCATCAACGCAATGAAGGTGAAGAAGTCTCCCGACTGCGCCGCAGCCTGGCGGGCCAGAATGCCCGCCTCAGCGACAACGGGATCGTCGAATAAAGCTTTGATCCCGCCGGCATCGAAAACCCAGGTCACGAACGGCCGGGCGAACAGCAGCAGCGTCATGCCGATCCACAGCAGCGCCCGATCCGGCAGCTTTCGGGAAAAGAACAGGATGAAGGCAGCGATGCCGTAGACGTGCAGAATGTCCCAGCCGAACAGGCACAGCAGGTGGATCCACCCAATGATGAGCAGGATGGCGGCACGCCGGAGATAGATCGAGCGAAAAGGCGCGCCGCGCGCCTGAAGGCGCTCCATCTGGACCCAGAAACCCAGCCCGAACAGGAAGGCGAACAGCGTGTTGGCCTTGTCGTAGACGAACAACTTGATCCAGAACTGAAGACGCTCGTCGAGTGCCGCCGACGGAAGGGAGGCCAGTTGCTCGGCGGTGATCAGCACATCCACGCCGCCGAACTCATAGAGGTTGATCGTCATCACGCCGAGCAGCGCGAAGCCGCGCAGAACGTCCATGACGACGTAGCGGTCCGCTTTCGTCGTCGGGGCGGTGACGGGGCTGTCCAGCGTCAGGGACATGGGCTGTGTTTGCTGAGTTGAATCGGATCAAAGCAACGCACTGACTGCACCTCGTATCGGCGAGACCGGCTCGTTCACCTGGCGCACCCGAAAATCGTCCAACGAGCCGCCGTTGCGCACGGCTGCCAGCCATTGTTCAGGGTCAAACTCCACGCCGACCGGGTTGGCTTCGAACGGCGGGCCGGAGATATAGGCGTTGCATTCCTCGGCGGTATCAAAGGCATCGACCTGGAACTCCATCTGGTTGCCGTCGGGATCGGCGTAGTACATCGAAACGGTCAGACCGTGGTGAATGCACCAGTAGGGTTCGATCCCTTTGCTTTTGCATTCAACGTAGTTGGCAAACAGATCATCGAGCGAGGCCATGGTCCAGGCCAGGTGATCGATGCCGACAAAGTGTTTCGCATCCGGCTCGGAACCCTCCGGATCGACAACCGACAGATCAAGCAGCGCGAAACGATGATGTTCATCGTCGAAAGTCAGGAACGTCATCGCGGGATTCTGGTGTTGCACCTTCGCGTCGAATACGGTGCGATACCAACCGAGCATCTCGGCAAAACGGCGCGTGCGGTAAACCACGTGGGCCAGGGATTTGGGGGTAGTGGTCATATCAATCTCCTCGGATGTAATTTCACTCTGCGGCTCCGCGCCTTCGCGCGAGACCTGTCTTTTGCTACTCATGGAAAAAGCGCTCCTCGACGATCTTGCCGTCGCGCACGATAAAAACGGCAATCTGGCTATGCGGCGTGCGCCGGCCGGCGTGCACAATCAACATGTCGGCGAACAAGGCAAAGTGATCGCCGGTGACGAAGGGTCCATCCAGGCTCAGATCTTCGATAGCGTGCGTGGTGAACCAGCGTCGGTTTCTGGAACGAACCGCCTCGATGCCACGACAGTCGGCCTCGGCCGGATCAACACTCAGACATGGCGCAAAGCTCACTACCTCGTCGGCCCAGTATTTCTCGCCGGCGGCACGGAAATCGCCGGCCAGCCACAGCGCCGTGAATCCAGCAGCTACATTGGCCGTGGTCGGCGGGCGTTCGCTCATGACTTGGCTCTTGCGGCCGGGCCGACGTCGTTGGCTTCCATCACGGCGCGCAGATCGATCATTGACACAAACGGGCTCACAGACCCACCAGCCGTGGTGCGGTGGCTTGCCACCCGTCGGTGTTCCAGAGCAGGTAGATCAGCACGGAGGAGGGCAGGAAGCCCGCCAGCCAGAGTGAAAAGGCCTTGTGTACCTTCCGTGTGCGCAGCACATCCCAGATGAACATCGGGGCCACCGCGATGAACCACACCGCCATCAGCACGAAGAGCAATCGATCGAAAAAGCGGGTCAACGCGCGGCCAGACGTCTGGTAATCCAGACTTGAAACCGTCGTACTCATGACCCCTCTCCTGTGAGCGGACAGGAATTTGGCAGACTGCCCCCCGGCCGCCTTCCAACTATGCGCACAAGACCTGAGCGGCACATGGCATGTTTCCTTTGAGTTGTTTCAATGGGTTCCAGCCACGCTGCAAGAGACACTGCCCTTGCAGCGTACTGGACGACCTGATTACTTGATCGTGATTTCCCGGGTCATGTATTCGCCCTGGATTTCGCGAATTTCGTTGTACAGCTCGAGAACCTTCTCGTTGCTGGCGGCCTGGTTCTCGCTGCCCCAGGCTTCCATGAAGGCGTTGTATCGCTCACGGCTAGGCGCGACCATTTCGGTGCTGGGAAACTTGATCACCAGAAGCAGATCAAAGGCTCCGGGCGCAACTGCCTGGTTGGCATGGATTGCGTAATATTCGACATGGCCGAGAGACTTCGCGACTTCATTGGCCGCCACCCAGGTCGACTTCAGACCTTCCAGATAAATATCCTGAGTACCCGGATCGAGCTTGACCATGGTGAGTGACCAGACAGAATCCGAGACCTCATAGTCTTCCCAGACTTTCAGTTGGGCCGTGGCAGATGAAGCGATGGCGACACCCAGAATCATCAGAAAGCCGAGGGCGCCTGCGCGCATGAGAATTGAACGTTTCATAACATTTCCTCTTTGAAGTTTGTCAATGTGGAAGTTTGATCTTGCGTTAACCTGGTGCTCTTCTGCCTGGGCATATGCCTCCTTTCAGCACAAATGCTGATTTTGCTGTTCGGCTTTTGCGATGTCGGCGTTCGGCATGAGGAAGAGCTTGCGCTCGAAGCCGCGTGCCGGACAATCCCGCGACCGTCAATCTTTCGTCAATTTCTGCGGAAGTTGAGGGTTTGGGGGCGATCGGAATGCCGGCTTTTGGCATAATCGGCGCATATAGGGTGCTTTCACACCGCAGTCGAAGGCTCGCTTAACCCGGCGAGCTGTGTGTCTTGAACAATCAGACCTCAGAATCTATGACAGGAGACAACATGATCAACACTTATGCCGCACTGGACGCCGGGGGCAAGCTTGTACCGTGGCAATACGAGCCCGGTGCACTGGGCTATGACGATGTAGAGATCGAAGTGGATTACTGTGGCATCTGCCACTCAGATCTATCCATGATCAATGATGAATGGGGCATGTCGGCCTACCCGTTGGTGGCTGGTCATGAAGTGGTGGGACGCATCAGCGCGGTGGGGAGTGCCGTCAGGCAGCTTGAGCCAGGCCAGGTGGTGGGATTGGGTTGGCATTCCGATTACTGCAAAACATGCAATAGCTGCGGCAGCGGCGACCATAATTTGTGCAACTCAGCTCAGGGCACGATCGTGGGCCGCCACGGCGGCTTTGCCGACAAAGTACGCGCCAATGCCGCCAGCGTAGTGCCACTGCCCGAGGGCATGGATGCGAGAACAGCCGGGCCGCTATTTTGCGGCGGTATTACGGTGTTTAACCCACTGGTCCAGTTTGATGTCAAACCGACCGATAAAGTCGCGGTCATCGGCATTGGTGGCCTGGGTCATCTGGCGCTTCAGTTCTTGCGGGCCTGGGGCTGCGAGGTGACGGCCTTCACCTCCAGCGACGGCAAGATGCAGGAAGCGAAGGAACTGGGGGCGCACCACTGTATCAATTCGCGCAGCAGCAGCCAGATAGAGCAGGCTGCCGGCCGCTTCGATCTTTTGGTCTCTACCGTGAATGTCAATCTGGACTGGAACCTGTATCTATCGACATTAAAGGCCAAAGGCCGGCTGCACTTTGTTGGCGCAACGCTGGAGCCGCTGGATATTGGCGTGTTTAACCTGATCATGGCTCAACGCAGCGTGTCAGGCTCACCGGTCGGCAGTCCGGCCACCATTGCCAAAATGCTGGAGTTTGCCGTGCAGCACGATATCAGGCCGGTCGTAGAGACCTTCAAGTTTGCCCAGATCAACGAGGCCCTGGATCACTTGAAAAGTGGCAAAGCCCGCTATCGCGTTGTGCTCGAGCGCTAAGCAGGCCCGAGGCAATGAACTTTAATTGAGTTGCCGCTCGTGGGCTCCGTACGCGGAGCGTCAAGCAAGTTTTCATGAGCTTCTCCGACGCTTAGCGAGCCCCGTTGACCAGATCCCAGAATTCCTACAGGATCTCGATATGCCGGAGCCCGAAGCCGGCAGCAGATCCGGCCAGCCGTATTTCTCCCAGGCCGCGACCAGGCCGATGCGCTCGGCAAAGGGCAGGAAATCCGGATGCAGGCGGGTCTGGCGGATGGGCTCGATATCAGCCCACAGCGACATCAGGCAATACATGTTGGCCGGGGTAATCTGGGTTCCCAGGGTCTTGAAGACCATTTCTGAATAGCCCATCCAGATGGCCGGGGCGACGATACTGGTGTCGCAGGGATCGGGCAACGTGGCATGGAGGTAGTCGAGCATGGCGCAGTACACCTTTCGATGTACCGCCCGTCCGCTGCAAACACCCCTGGAGGCAATCCGCCAGTAGGTATGCAGGGCCGGACCGGGGAGCGGCCTGGTGCCGGCCGGGGGGAAGATCACGGTGTTCATCAACAGGCGTGTCTGCCTGTATTGCTCCACGGCAAGCTTGCGATCGCCAGAGGCCGCAGTGGCAACCGCGAGCCACATCGATGGCATGCCCAGATCAACCATGCGTTGGCCGGCAGCGATGGCGGCTTCCAGATTGCCCAGGTTGAGGTGGGCCACCGACAGCATGGCGAAATTGCGCCCATTGACCGGATCCAGATCGATCGCGGATTCGATGTAGGGCAGTGCCTCGCGGGTGCGGCCGATGTAGAGCAGAAAGGCACCCAGCCTGAGGGTGACATCGGGATTGTCGGGCTCCAGCCGATGGGCCTCGTGGGCCAGATCCAGCGCGCCGACCGGATCGTTCTCGGTCCAGCGATGGATGCCCAGCATGGCGCGGGCATGGCCTTGGTTCGGATCCAGTTCGATGGCCTTCAAGGCGCACTCGGCCATACGACTGGACTTGGCAAGCCGGTCAAGACAGGGGGTGTAGACTGTCGTATAGACATAGGCCTCGGCCAGCGCCGTCCAGCCGGCTGCGAAATGAGGGTCGATCCGCAGTGATTTTTCAAGGAGCTCGACCGCCCGGGCCAGCACGCCGTCGCCGATGGCGCGCATGGTCAGGGCCCTGCCCTGCAGATATAGCGCCAGAGCGGCCTGGCTGGGACCTGTCTTCTTCGGACCTGGCCGGGCCGGATCAAGCTTCAGAACCCGGGCCACCTCACGGCTGACTGAACGCGCCAGCTCGTCCTGAAACTCGAAGAAATTGGTGGTCGAGCCTCGATAACTCTCACTCCAAAGCTCGAAGCCATGATGCCCATCGATCAGGCTGACATGGATGCGCAGCTGGTCATCCTGGCGCTGGATCGAACTTTCCAGCAGGTAGGACACCCGCAGTGCACGAGCGATTTTCGGTATCCGTTGTTCCAGTTGGCGTGCATTGAGCGATGAGGTGCGACCGGCGACCAGCAGCTCGGGAATCTGGCCTAGCGTGGTAATCAGCTCGTCGAACAGGCCCTGCGCGATATGATCATGCGATTCGTTTTCATTCAGCGAATGTAACGGCAGCACGGCTATGCGGACACGCCGGTCGGAGCCGCTCAATGCGCTGGTCGAATCGCGCAAATGCCAGGCATCCCTGAGCCGCCCTTCCTCGAGGTGATCACTACGTCTCCGGCATTCGGCCAGGGCATCTTCCACCGCAGTTTCCAGGCGCTGTTCGATCCCGGCGCGCTCATCGGCGAGCCATTGATTGAACGGTTCACCCAGGTTTAACTGATCCAGCAGCTGCTTGCCGCCGATGGACAGCAGCAAGCCGCTAGCGCAGGCGGGCGAACCGCTGCCAAGGGCTTGCTCCAGCTCGAATAGGTCCGAGCGCACTGCATCTGCGTTGACGGCCACCCGATCACGGGTCACGGTAAGAAAGTCAGGATGAAGCGGGGCCAGCAGCTTGTTCAGGCTCAGCAGGACCTGGCGCAGGCTGGCTCGTGAGTGGGCTCTGAACTTGCCCGGCCAAAGCAGTTCGCTGAGGTGATCCCGATCGACCGACGTGCCGGGGTTGATGCAGAGCATGGCCATCACCGCCTGGGGCCGCTTGCCGCCGATGGCAATCTCGGTCCCGTCTGGCGCGAGCAGCTGGAATCTTCCAAACAGGACCGCGCGAAGCGGTTTCAGCATCCCGGCGTCGGAAGGTCGATCAGGCATCAGCGATCTGGTCCAGGACTTGCTTCGTGACACGGCGCAGCTGCATCAGCGATACCCCTTTCGCCTGGAAGCGGCCCGCCTGGCCATCAGTCGCATGTGAAGTCCTCCGCGCCGCTCGTCATGACAATCGGTTGGCACTGGGGCGAAAAGCCCTTGTCGCGCCAGTAGTCCGGCAATTGTATCTGGATCATCGCCACGCCGAGGTAGGGAAACAGCAGATCGGCAATGGCCACCAGCAGCCACGACAGCCCCGGCAGGCCAGGCCGGCCCGGATGACGTTGCGGCGCTTGAGCTCGGCCAGGTAAGCCATCCGCTCAATTCGAAACCGGCATGTTGTGACCTTTTTCAAGGGCGACCGGTCAGATCATCCGTGGTAATCGGGCCAGTCAGGCACGACCTTGCAAGTCGTGAACACGATCACATAATAACCAATCAAGATAACCAATCAAGGATTGCGGGTCATATATCGACATCATTTCTGAATCCCGTAAGAACGGCTTCGGTCGCCAGTGCTGTTGCCTCAAGGCGGCAGCACCGTAGAACGCTTCAGCAGTCGCTCGCGCAGCTTCAACCTGGAAGGCAAGGCCAGCCTTTACGACGCTTGAGTTCGGTGAACAGGTTCATGGCCGCGATCCTTCTCCGGCCACGCGCCGGATCTCGTCGAAGAAGTTGGTGATGACCCGGATCTCCCGCGGGATCGCGTCGGCATCGATCTGCACGGCGAGCAGGCTCTGGCCGTCGGGGTCGAGGTCGTAGGCAGCGTTGTCGGTAAGATTCGGGGCGGCGAAGACGCGGGCCGCGTCGCCAACCGGGCGGCCGTCGTCGACGGCGACGCGCAGGATCGCGCGGACCGGCGCG
>JBGTLI010000080.1:0-1543 GCA_041744195.1 Wenzhouxiangella sp.
GAGTTAACTGACTTACTTCATGGCATTGACGGCATGACCTTCCATGAGCGCCTTGATGACGGACAGTGGCAGAGCCTGCTGGATCATTTGCAGGTCCCGGGCGACCAGACCGAGAGCGTCTCACTGGACCAAAGCATCAACTCACACGCTGTTGAAATCTTCAAACACTTTGTCGCCATGGCGCAGAGCCGCAGCCAGCGCCAAAGACCGCTGATTGCCGTGTCAACGGCGTCTTCACGAGACCCCTACGACGCGGTGGATTTCTACCTGCAGGTTTTCCAACAGGCTGGCGCCGATGTGGTCTGGCTGCCATTGGACGCGGCCGTCAGGCGAGCCCGAAGCGAGCAGGATTGCCTGAACCTTGCCCGCTACCAGGCCCTGGAACTGGGCAGCTACCAACGCCAGGCCATTCGGCCGGAACGCTACGAGGAACAGCTCACCTTCTGCCTTGATCCCGACGCCGGCACCGAACTGGTCGGAAAGATTGATGGCTTGTTTCTCAATGGCGGTGACCAGTGGCTGACCCTGCATGCATTTCGTCATCGCGACGGCACGCCCACGACTGAGTTGCAGCTACTACTTGAGCGTTTACAAAACAACAGGGTGGTCATTGGTGGCACCAGTGCCGGCGCTGCAGTTCAATCCGGTCCCGGCATGATTTCCAACGGCGGCAACCTCGCTGCCCTGGTTCACGGGGCTCATGCTGTCCCACCGCCGAATCCCGGCTGCGAACGCAGCGGGCGGTGTCCTTCGGGACTAAGCGCCAACAGCCTGACCTGGCATCCGGCCGGCGGGCTGAACACCGTGCCATTCGCCATCGTCGACACCCACTTTTCCGAACGCATGCGGCAGTTGAGACTGTCCAGATTGCTGCTCGACAGTGGCTGGCGATTCGGTTTGGGCATCGACGAGACAACGGCAGTCGAGCTCGGCCCCGCCAACAACGAAGGCCAGGTGGCGCTGACAGTCATGGGTGCCGGAGGCGCCTGGGTGCTTGACAGCGGAGATTCACAATCCGATGACCATCAGATACGGGTTCGGATGCGGCGCCTCGGTGCTGGAGAGTCGACCGTTTTCAATCGGCAATCAGGGCTGCCATGGCCTGATGACGCCCGCACTGCCGAGCAGGACCCCTGCTCTGCGCTTGTTGGCCACTTGTCGTTCAACGAGCTACATACGGAGGTGGGCAGCATTCATTGTGGCCTACTGCAATCAGGCCGCGGTCAGGCCTCCTGGTCCCTGCACCGGTTGCCAGGCGTTCAGCACAAGGACTTCGAACTGTTGATCAGCACGGGCTCAATCCTCCCGTCCGCTGCGCCAGATTGAGATCAGCAGCCAGACACCACCCAGCGCGGCGCCGACAAAACCGATCAGACCGAACACCGGCAAGCCGGCTTCGGATGGGTCGACCGTCATCGCGATCGCCGAGCCGATAATCAGCGCGGCGGTCACGATGCCCAGGGTCAGGCGGCTGGCAGCCGTATCCAGGCGGGCGCTGACGTCTTTCAGCGAATTGATATCGATGTGGACCTCGACCCGACCG
>JBGTLI010000081.1:0-8058 GCA_041744195.1 Wenzhouxiangella sp.
ATAGATGGCGCCATGGCTTTCGGCCCGGACGGTATAGAATTCCGGCTCGTTCGCATCGGTGACCCACATGATTTCCGTGGCGGTCTTGCCCATCATGGTGCGCGTTTCCTTCCATTTGAATCCCACCATGCCCTGTGTGGGCCTTTCCAACACCTCGATGCTTTCGATCGCGCTGATTCGCTCAGCGGCATTCTCAAAGTCGGTAACCATCTTCCAAACGGTTTCCCTGGGAGCCTGAATCTGGACCGATGTGGTTATATTCATGGTGGGTCTTCCTTATTAAAAGGCGTGTCATCAGAAACGCTGTCGCTCTGTCAACCTCTGTAGCTTGGTCAGAGGCTCTACACTCAACGCATCTTACCCCGAGGAGTTGCTGTTCAGGATTATTGGAAACCTGGGGTCTCCGGGTTGATCACCGAGAACGCTGCTGCTGAATGGCGTCGTAGGCGCGGCGAATTTCCCGGACCCGCTCTTCGGCGACCGTGCGCATGTTCTCCGGCAGGCCGCTGCTGGCAAATTTATCCGGGTGATATCGGCTCATCAGGCGACGGTAGGCTTTCTTGACCTCGGCATCGCTGGCGGAGGGTTCGACGCCAAGGATGGCGTAGGTATCCTCGTGAACATGACTGCTGGGCTCGCTGGGGCCGATCGAAGCCTGCCGCAGCATGGCCTCCAGACGCTCCACATCGCTCTCGACCAGCCCCAGTGCGCGGGCGATGTGCAACATCATTCGATGCTCGTTGTCATGCACCCGGCCATCAGCGGCAATGGCCGAGAGCTGGATCTGCAGGAAGAGCTGAAGCTGCGCATGGTTGTACCGGAGCACGCGACGCAGGGCGCTGACTTCGGAATAAAGGTCAAAACCCTCTGCCTTGCCACGGTTGAAGGAGTCCCGTGCCGCCTGGCGCTGTTCCGGCGACAGGGCGAGCTTGTCGAAATACTGTTCGACAACCTGGATTTCCTCACGACTGACCCGGCCATCGGCCTTACACAGGGCGCCCATGACGGCAAAGGTGGTATCGAGGAACTGTGACTGCAGCCCACCCTGCCCGATCGGCAGTAAAACCTGCAGCAGGACCGTCGCGGCGACGTAGCCGGCAAGGGCGCCCAGAAGCAGGCCGAAGAGGCCAGCAAGCGCATATCCAAAGGCACCGCCAAGAAGTACGAACAAGAGCATTCGGGAATGGTACACGATCCACATTTGCATTCCCCCATACCGTGTTCCATGATCAGAGCCAGCAAGGGCCAAATTCGGCTTTTGCCTGACCTTCCATACAAGGATTGATTGCCATGAACATTAAAAATCTTCTCCTTTACCTGACGCTGGTTCTTTTTGCTGTCATGGTGCTGGCCGGCCTATCGCTTGCCCATGACGGCAACGACCAGGCGGCACCCTACGTTCCAAGTGCGGTTTATTGCGCCGACGGGTCGGAAGACCTATGTAGCTTGATTCCCAGCATGATTGGTGATGATCCGGCTCTGCATGTCGGTGTCGGTTATCACGGCCTGGCGGCAAACGTGTCATCTGCCAAGGAGGACTCGCAGAGCCCGTTCGACAACATGGCCTGGCAGATGTTTGTGGCCTTGAACTGGGCGTCCGGCAGCGAAAGGCTCGGACCCGATCGGGCAATCAGGGGTGACCTGGCCGGGGTGTGGACAGGCTGGGATCAACCCCAGGATGTCTTTGGTGGTGAGCCCGGTATCTGTGCCAATCCGGATGACTTGCCTCGCATTGGCCTGTTGACCAAGAGCGATGGCCAACCGGATGACCGCATGAGCGGATTTCTGGAGGCCTCGACCAATCTGCCGCTGATTGATGCGGCGGGTAACTGGGCCGTTTTTGAACGGCGCATCAGTCCGCGCGAAGTTGATTTTCTCAAGACCAATCGCCTCACGACGCTGGCCGGCCAGGCCGTTTATGCCAGGAACCATGATGCCTTGTCCTTTCCTGCCGGCGATAGTCAGCCCGATGGCACTCCGGGAGCCATTGAGCTGAAGATTGCCTGGCGTATTCTGGCTGACGGCGATTCCGCCAACGCCCGGTTTCTGACCCGCAAGGCACTGCTGGAAGTCAGCGCCGATGAGGTCGCCGACAGCAGTCAGCCGATCTGTGCCACGGTAACGCTGGGTCTGGTCGGCATGCATATCATTCAAAAGAATCCGAGCCAGGGCTCATTGCGCGATCAATGGATCTGGGCCACGTTCGAGCATCAGGACAATGCGCCCTTGTCGTCGGACCCGGCCAATCCGGTCGACTGGGAGAGCTATGGGGTGTATGCAAAATCCAATTGCCCGGTCGATGCGGGAGCCCTCGGCGGTCAACAGTTTTCCTTTTTCAATCCGGATTGCAAGGACTGCACCAGCAACCTGCCGCCGGACCGGGGCAGTGATGCGCAATTTTTGTGGCAGAGCAAGCCGCCGTACGCCGGGCGCTACCTGACGGCAGGAAAGTTCGGTACCCAGGTTGTCCAGTGTGCACAGCCCTACTACCTGACCGCGATGCTCAATGAGCAATGGCGGCAGCGACTGAAGTCCATCGACTCGGTTCTCGCCAACTACACGCTGATTGGAACCCAGTGGGGCGCTTCAATAGAACCGACTCCGGGTGAGTTTTGGCGGCGGGCCGTTCCTGACTTTCTATCCAACACGACCATGGAAACCTATCTCCAGACTGACACCATCGAGATCAATCAACGAGGTGAAATGACCAGCGGACCCGGAAGTTGTATCGGCTGTCATACCTTCGGAACCCTGGCCTGGCCAACGGGGAAAGATGCGCACCGGATGAGCTCTGACTTCAGTTTCCTGCCTGGTCTGGCCACGAGTGTTTGCGATGACTTCGAGGCTGGTCCGATCTGGAGCAATGATGAAGCCCAGGCTCGATGCCCCGGTATCTGCACGCAGAACGAACTGGGCTGGAATGGTCAGTGGACAACCACGGTGCCGGGTAGCCAATCGGTCTGCGGCTGTTGCCTGATTGCGGAATGAGTGCGGAATGACCGCAAATTACCGCGGATAAAAAAATGGCCCGGCTCTAGGCCGGGCCATTTGATCCATCATCGGGGACTAACTTATCCCCAAAGCTTTAGTTGTCGCGACCTGATTGGCGGATTGATCGCGCACGAAGGCTGAACCAGCCAATCAATCCGAGCAGCCCGGCCAGCAAGGTCAGCGTCCAGGCGCTATTGACCGGCACCGCGATCGCGGGAGCAGGCTCGGCCCCAGCTTCGGCTGAACCGGAAAGGTCGACCGAGTCGGGACTTGACGGTGCGTCCGAAGTGATCACGAAGCTGTCGTTAAAGTCACCCGTCTCGGTTGGCTGGAACTCGACCACGATGTCGCAATTAGCACCGATAACGAGTACTGTCGGGGTCGGCAGGCAACTGCCGCCGGCCAGCGAGAACGGCGCACCGGGGCTTGAAATGTCACTGATGGTCAGGTCGGTCGTGCCGGTATTGGTGACCGTCACGCTGCCGGCCACCAGGTCGCCGACGGTAACTGTGCCGAACCCGAGGTTATTGGTGTCCAGCGACAGTCCAGGCTCAGTGCCTGTTCCAGTCAGACCCACAGAATCCGGACTTGAAGCCGCATTTGACGCTATGTCCACCTGGGCCGAACGACCGCCTGCGACCGACGGACTCATGTCGACATCGAAGGTGCAGGTTTCTGCCTCTGCCAGACTGACGCCGGAACAGGTATCGGCACTGAGCGAGAAGTCAGCGGGATTGGCGCCACTGATTTCCAGCGTACCGAGATCCAGGCTGCCGGTGCCGGTGTTTTCGATCGTCACGGTTTCCGGCGCGCTGCTACTGCCCACTGGAACGACGCCGAAATCAACCAGGGTTGTGGACAAACCAAGCGCTGGCGCGCCAGCGGCAGCGAAGTCGATATTGATGGTCCAGGACTGCAGGGTCCCCACGTCTCCACCGGCGGAATCCCCTATGCATAAGGTCCAGTCGCCTGACGCGTTTTCGTCGGCGAATCCGGCGAAGTTGGCCGGTGGCGTGGCTACCGCCCCCGGGTTGGGGAAAAAATTACAGAGCTGGGCACCATCACGACACACAGCATCCGCACCCGCCAGGCCCGCACCCATGGTTTCGGCATCATTGGGGGCGGCATCGAAGAAGTTCAGCGGAAAGCCCGCATCCATGTCGGCGCTGGAGCCAAAGCCCCCGCTTCCATCATCAGTCGGCTCGTCGAATCCAGGCCGGCTCAACACACCCAGTTCAGATCCATCCGGGCTGACCAGCTTGAATACAAGATCGCCAATCCAGGTGTGATCAACGGCAGTCTGGATTTCGACCGAACCAACCAGTGTGCCTGCGGGGATGGCCGAGGCGTCGATAGCATCGCAAGCCATGCTGGCCAACGAACCATCATAGGTATCGTCAGGAATTCCCAGCGCTGGAGACGAACTCGCGCTAAAGTCAGGCCCGCCCCCCTGGATGGTTGCAGCCTGGGTAACAATTGAAGATATGGGTGACCAGCCTGCGATAGCGACGGCAAACCCCAGAACCAATACGGTGCGTGACATGATGACTCCCTCAAGTTTTTTGACTTGAGTAGTATAGGCATGCACATTGATCAGGTCAATCTGAACTTTTCTCCGAAAGAAACGGGTGCCTTGTCCTATCCCTTCAAAATAGCGGGCCGCTGTATCACGCCATGGACACTTCTCGTTAGACTATTCATCCTGTTCCTTCTGGGCATTGGAATCATGACAACCATCGGTACGCCGCTTTCAGCGACTGCGACCCGCGTGATGCTGCTGGGCAGCGGGGAATTGGGCAAGGAGGTGGCGATTGAACTGCAGCGGCTGGGCTGCGAGGTAATTGCAGTTGACCGCTACCCGAATGCGCCGGCAATGCAGGTGGCGCATCGGCGGCATGTGATCAACATGCTCGACAAGCAGGCGCTGCACGCCCTGGTGGAGCTGGACCGGCCGCATCTGATCGTGCCGGAGATCGAGGCGATCGCCACCGAAGCGCTGCTGTTGCTGGTCGAGGAAGGTTACAAAGTCATACCGACTGCGCGGGCGGCCCACTTGACCATGAACCGGGAAGGCATTCGGCGGCTGGCGGCCGAGGAGCTGGAGCTGCCGACATCGTCCTATCGGTTTGCCGCCAACCGCTCCGATTTCGAGCAGGCGGTGGCCGATATCGGCCTGCCCTGCGTGGTCAAGCCGGTGATGTCGTCGTCGGGCAAGGGCCAGAGCCTGATCAAGAACAAACGCCAGATCGGCAAGGCCTGGGATCACGCCCAATCCGATGGTCGGGCGGGTGAAGGGACGGTGATTGTCGAGGGCTTTGTCGATTTCGACTATGAAATCACGCTGCTGACCGTACGTCATGTCGACGGCACCACCTTCTGCGAACCGATCGGCCATTACCAGGTCGATGGTGATTACCGTGAATCCTGGCAACCTCAGCCGATGAGCGAGATGGCCCGACTGGAAGCCGAGCGCATTGCCGGGACGATCACCGATGCGCTGGGTGGCTTCGGGGTGTTTGGCGTCGAGCTGTTCATCAAAGGCGATGAGGTCTGGTTCAGTGAAGTCTCACCGCGGCCCCATGACACTGGTCTGGTAACGCTGATTTCACAGAACCTGTCTCAATTCGCGCTGCACGCACGCGCCATTCTCGGCTTGCCAATACCGGCCATCCGGCAGCGCGGCCCGTGTGCTTCAAGCGCCCTGGTGGTGAAGGGCGATTCCGACCAGGTCAGTTTCGGCAATCTTGCGGCCGCCCTGGCCTTGCCCGATACGGATTTGCGCCTGTTCGGCAAGCCGATGGTCAAGGGGCAGCGTCGCATGGGGGTGGGGCTGGCGAAAGCGGACAGCATCAATCAGGCACGCAGGAATGCAGTTCGGGTGGTCGAGACCATTGAGGTCAAGCTGGCGCCATAGGAAAGCACGAAAGACGCGAGACAACACCGAGCCCTGTGTGTCCCGCGTCTTTCGTAGCCGTTTCTTGTTATTGAGGTCTTTTCTTGTTATTGGGGTCTTTTCTTATTATTGGGGTCTTTTCTTGTTATTGGGGTTGGTACTCGATTGCACCGATATCAGTACGGCCGGTTCTTCCACGTGGGTGTCCGAGGTAGTCCAGGGCTGGCGCCAGGCTGCGATTGGCCGCGCCGATCAACGGGCTGGTTCGCCGGGGTGTGGCGTTGAAGCTGGACAGGCGCTGGTCGGTAATTTGTGGTGAAAGGTTGCACACGCTGTTGCCGGGGCAGTGGTTGTTGCGAACGCTGCGAATAAAGTTGCTTTCCCACTGCACCCGCTCACTGCCACCGGAATAGTAGAGGCAGCTTTGCTTGCTGGGATCACGCGCGTAGCGATTGCCGATCAGCAGGTTGTTGATCAGCCGCAGCCCGGAAGCCGCGCTGCCGCCACCACCGCTGATGACACAATTGCCCTCCGCCGTGATGGTGTTGTTGACCAGGACGGATTGAGAATTGTTACTCAAGCCTACAAAGACCGCGTCACCCATTGCGCGACAGTGATCACCGGCGAGCATGTTGGGATGGTTCTTGAAGTAGGAGCAATTACCCACGATCACCGAGTTTTCAATCCGCGCCGTGCGCGAGACCTTGACCTGATTACCGGCATTGTTCTCAACCAATGTTCGCCTGATCGTCGCCCGGCCATGGTCGTTGAGGTAGAGCAGGTCGATACCATCGGATGTGTTGTGATGAATGGTGCTGTCTTCGAAGATCCAGTGACCAGCCGTTTCAGCAGTGCCGATGCCATCACCCCAGCCGCCGCCCTGCTGCCCCCAGCAGCCAAAGATCTCACCGCTCGGATAGCGTTCGACGCAGCCGTTCCAGCCGATCTCCGCTTCACGAAAGATGATATTGGCCCAGTTGGAGCTGTTCGCGCCGATATTGCCAGACCAGCCAACCCAGCCATTGGCATTGATCCTGATGCGCTCCATGCTCCAGTCCGACAGGCGTCCGGCATGAACGCCACTGTTGGCCATGCCGTGAATATTGATATCACGCAGCCAGACAGCGTTGGAGTCTCGCGCAGACAGGCCGGTTGATGCCCAATCACCATACGGCGGTGAAGTCCGGCAGGCCGCCACTTCGCCAGTGCACCGGCCGCTATTGCAATGCGATACGGCACAACTGCCGCGATCAGTGATCTCCAGACAGGCAATTTCCACGTTCGAACTGCCATGCATATTGACAACCATGCTGGCTCCCTCAGTACCCCATAATTCCGGCGCCCTGATACAACCCTGGGCATGGCCCTGGCCGAGGATACGTGTTGGCTGCGCGGGTGTTGGGCCGCTGGGGATGGGCGGCATATGGCAGCTGCCAGAATCATTACGTCGGCAGTTCTGGGTGTTGGGCGCACCGTAGCCCATGCGGTAATTGCCGGTACCGATATGCAGGGTATCGCCGCCCCTGATACGTGGCGTGCCACCCGGTGGCAAGGCGACAAACGGATGGTTCCACGCACAGGCCCGGTTGACCCCGGTTCCCGGATAGGCAGCATTGGTTCGCCCGCTACACTGGGCGGCGCTGCCGCCATCGGCACGGACGTAATAGGTTGCAGCAGAAGCTGCCGGTATGGCCAGCGCGAAGATCAGGCAGGCAAAAGTCATTCGACCCCAGTGGGGCAGTGATTTGGTCAGCATTGTCAAAAGGGATTCCTCGTTCTGTTCTGTTTTGTTTGCCGGTGAACGGCTTGTTCAGCACGGTGTTGATCGTGCACAGACTCGCCTTGATGTGGCGAGCGGAGAGTATGTCAATGCAGTTGTTTGAAAACCATGTAATGGCAGTTCGGTGAATGTTGAATGTAGAGTGCGACGTCACGACCTGGCTTTGGTCTGTGATGGGAGTCTCTATGCACGGTGGCGAACCAGTGGAAAAGGTGAGACGGAAGACGGGAGACGGGAGATGGAAAAGACATTAACCACAGAGTGTACGAGTCCGTCCCCGAACCCGCTGTCGCGCAGCAAACATCCAAGAGCCTCTCGCGCAGAGACGCTGAGGCGCAGAAGTAAAAGCAGTCAAGTGCCTTTTTCCTCTGCGTCCCTGCGTCTCCGCGCGATT
>JBGTLI010000082.1:0-2703 GCA_041744195.1 Wenzhouxiangella sp.
CGGCAACCTCAAGCTGGCCAACACCTGCGAGAGTTTCGATGTCGGTAACGCCTGCCTGGCCTTCGTCAATGGCATGAACATCGCCGCCCACATGCTCGAACGCGGCGAGATCGACTACGCCCTGATCGTCAACGGCGAGAATAGCCGCGACATCAACGAATTCACCATCAAGCGGCTACTGGAAAACAAGGTCAGCCGCGAGGAGTTCAAAAGCGAGTTCGCCACTCTGACCCTCGGCTCCGGTTCGGCTGCCATGGTCATGTCACGCGGCGACATTGAGCCGGATGGCCACCAGTATCGCGGCGGTGTTGCCCGTGCCGCCACCCAGTTCAACGGCCTGTGCCGCGGCTGGAACCACCAGATGTGGACCGACACCAAGTCGCTGCTGATCGAAGGTATGAAGCTGGCGAGCATGACGTTCATCGCCGCCCGCACCGTGATGGGCTGGGTGGTCCAGGAACTCGACCACGTGGTCATCCACCAGGTCTCCAAGGTCCACACCGAAAACTTCATCCGCGCTTTCGGCGCCGATCCGGAAAGGGTCTACCGCATTTTCCCGACCCTCGGCAATATCGGCCCGGCATCCATCCCCACCGTCATGTCCCGCATCATCCAGGAAAACCGCGTCAAACGCGGCGACCGCATGGCACTGATGGGCATCGGCTCCGGCCTGAACTGCGCCATGGCCGAAGTGGTCTGGTGACAGACGGCCGCCTTGAAGACCGAGCAGCTCAACGCACTGAAAGGCTCCGTTCTTTCAGTTATTCCGTCCTGCCAGGCCATCTACATCTTCGGCAGCGCGGCCAGTGGGGAACTCGTTGCCGGTAGCGACGTGGATCTTGCCTTGCTGCTGCCGATTGATCGAGCCCGAAGCTTTGATTTAACCTCAAGCATCAAATTGTCGACCGCGCTGAGCGCAGTGGTGGGCAGGGACGTCGATCTCATCAATTTGCGTGAAGTCGATACTGTTTTTCAGGGGCAGATATTGTCAACCGGCCAACGAATCTACGCCGAAGATGACGTCCTTGTCGATGAGTTTGAACTCCAGGTCATTCGCATGTACCAGGACCTTCAGCAACAGCGCGCCGACATCATCCAGGCCGGCATGCAATCAGGCCGCTTCTACTCATGAACGATGTCCTGCTGAACAAGCAAGCCGGTATCGAGCGCTGCATCCGCCAGGTCCGCCGTTATTATCAGGCTGAGTCGGCTGTTCCGTTCAAGGATGATTTCCTGCGACAGGATGCCATTGCGCTCAACCTCCAGCGCGCTATCGAGCAGGCCATTGATTGTGCGAACTACGTCGTCAAGAAGAGAAAACTTGGTTTGCCACAAAGCGCGGGCCACTCGTTCACTCTGCTAAAAACCGAAGGCATCATTGATGAGGCTACCAGACAGAGTATGCAAGGTATGGTCGGTTTCAGAAATATCCTGGTTCATCAGTATCAGCACTTAAACCTGGATATCATGGTCAACGTTATCGAAAATCACCTTGAAGACCTGATTGACTTCGCCCACCGGATGTTGAAAAGCCTGGGCCAGAAATCATGATCAGAAATCACAACCAGAAATCATAACCAGGAATCGCAATCAAGAACCGCCATGCACCTGTATCCGTTTACAAGCCAATATCACGTCCAGTCCGACGGGCATCGTCTGCATTATCTTGACGAAGGGTTGGCTGATGCGCCGCCGGTGGTGATGGTGCATGGCAATCCGACCTGGTCGTTTTACTACCGCAAGCTGGTGAATGAACTCAAAGGCAGTCATCGTTGCCTGGTGCCTGACCATATCGGCATGGGTTTTTCGGATCGGCCGAGTGATGAGCACTATGTCTACACCCTGCAAAGCCGGGTCGACGATCTTGGTCACTGGCTTGACGCGGTTGAACCCGAACGTCCGGTCGATCTGATCGTGCATGACTGGGGTGGGGCGATCGGCATGTCCTGGGCGGCGCGCAATCCGGACCGGGTGCGTCGCATCGTGCTGCTCAATACCTGGGCTTTCAATATCCCCAAGAACGCCAGCCTGCCGGCCTCGCTGCGATTCGCCCGCACCGGCGTCGGCGCCTTCATGATCAACCGCTTCAATGCCTTCTCCGGCCTGGCCGTTCGCATGGCCACCGAATCAAAGCTCGAACCCGAGGTTGCCAAAGGCCTGGTCGCGCCCTACCAGGGCAGTCCCGACAATCGCCTGGCCACCCTGCGCTTCGTCCAGGACATTCCCCTGACCGAAACCGATCCGGCCTGGAGCGTCCTCGACGAAACTGAGTCACTACTTCCCGCCCTCAAGGATAAACCCATCCTCATCGCCTGGGGCGCCAAGGATTTCGTCTTCAACGACGAAGTCCTCGCCCTATGGAAAGAAATCTACCCCCAGGCAAAAGTCGAATACTTCGAAGACGCCGGCCACTACGTGCTTGAAGATGCGGGGGATCGGATCGCGCCGATGGTTCGAAGTTGGTTGGCTGGTTAAGGGCGGTTGGCTAGTTGGCTGGTTAACAGCGGTTGGCTGGTTGGCTAGTTGAGGGTGGTTTGCTGGTTGGGGGTTGGCTGGTTAAGATGGGTTGGAGGTTATCTCTGGGAGTTCAGTTTTGGGGACGATTGCTAGGTTTGAGGAAATCGAGGCATGGAAGGATGCTCGGGAGCTGGTTCGGGTTATTTACGCTCGCTGCAAATCGGAGCCATTGGGGAAGGATTTCGG
>JBGTLI010000083.1:0-6981 GCA_041744195.1 Wenzhouxiangella sp.
ATCGAAATGAAGGATCTGGAAACCGAACAGCAGTCGCTACAGATTGATCGCGACCAGGAGTATGCCCGCCTGATGCGCGACCAGGAAGTCAAGGTTCGCGAAGCCGAGACCCAGTCGATGACCGCTCGTCAGCAGGCCGAAAGACGTCGCGAGGCAGAAGAGGCCACCATCGAGGCGGATCGGTCCATTCGCGAAGCCGAAATTCAGAAGCAGCGCCAGATCGAAGAGCGCGAGATTGAGCGCCAGCGTGCAGTTCGCATCGCCGAACAGGCGCGGGAAATTGCCATTTCCGAGAAGTCCCGCGAAGAGTCCGCCGCCCGCGGCGAGGCCGATCTGGCCCGGGCCAAGGCGGTCGCCGCCGAGGAAGAAGTCAAGACCGTGCGCGAAACCGCCTCGGCCGAGCGTTCCAAGCAGGTTCGACTGGTCCAGGCGCGCGAGGATGCCGAACGCGACGCAATCGCAATTACCATTGCCGCTGAAGCGGAAAAGCGCGCATCCGAAGATCGGGCCGAAGCCCAGCGCGTGGCGGCAACCGGTGAGGCCGATGCCGTACGCATCCGCGCCCAGGCCGACGAAGAGCGCTATCGGGTCGATGCCGAAGGACGCCGTGCCATCAACGAAGCGCGCAACGCACTGAGTCCAGATCAGATCGCGCTGGAAATCCGCCTCGAGATGATCCGCAACCTGCCTGACATCATCGAGCAGTCGGTCAAGCCTATGGAGCGCATCGATGGGATCAAGATCATCGATGTTCGCGGCATGGGTCAGAATGGCTCTGGCGGAGGCAGTGGAGACGGTGCCGGGGGCAACGCAAACAACGACGGCAGTCTCGCCCGCTCGGTCGTCGATCAGGCGCTGCGCTACCGCGCCCAGCGACCGCTGGTTGATTCCCTGCTCAATGAAGTAGGCCTTGGCGACCTGTCCGACCTCAGCGGCCTGGTCGCCGACGCCGGCAAGTCGAAAGCAGCGGACAAGCTATCGCCGTCAGCCAAGGAAGACGAGCCGGACCAATCCCCTGATGACAATCAAGCGTCCGATAACAATCGCAGACCATCAGCCAACCGAAACCGGCGCAAACGCCCCGGGCAGGATTCGGAATGAACAAAAAAGCCCCGGTTAACCGGGGCTTTTTCCTGTTACCTCGCTCGTTTTGAGCCATGCCAGGCAATGGCCAGGGCGATGAAGAAAGGAACAAGGCGTTCTGCGGCATTTCCCGGCGCGTCCGGAAAGAAGCTGATGGCAATGGTTAGCAAGGCGCCGGTAAGCATGGCCCCCAATCGGTGGCCACTGGCGACCGGGCCGATGAACAACAGGATGATCAACAGCGGGCCAAACGCATTGCCAAGGACCTGCCAGGCAAACAGGACCCGGTCGAAGATCGTGGCTGGAAACATCAGCGCCAGGAGCAAGGCCACCAGGCCGAGAATGATGATCACCATCCGATCCATGCTCAAGGACAGGCGGCCACGCCGCAGATCGTGGCTCACGGCGCTACCGGCGACAAGCAACTGGCTGTCTGTGGTCGACATGATTGCCGCCAGCACGCCTCCGGTAATGACCCCGCCGACAACCGCCGGCAACAGGTCGACCGACAACTGCAGCAGTACCGACTCGGCGTTGACCAACTCGGGCAGCAACACCCTGCCCGACCAGCCCAGCACCACCATGCCAACATAGATCAGCGCCGCCCAGCCCAGTGCCACGTTGCGTGCGAAACGGATCTGCCCGGCTGATTTCAGGGCCATGAAGCGGTTGACCACATGGGGCTGGCCAGGATAACCAAGCCCGATGCCGAACAGGCCAGCCACAAAGACCATGGACATCAGCAGGCCCGGCTGGTCGACCAGGCGCAAAAGAGCGGGCTCCTCGAGCGCAATCATCCCCTGCCACAACGCCACCGGCCCGCCGACCACGATCAGCGCCACCACCGGCAAAACCAGGGCCACGGCCAGCATCATCAACCCTTGCAATGCATCGGTGACACTGGCGGCCCAGAAACCCCCAAGAAAGACATAGGCGATGACGATGATCGCACCAACAGTCATGGCCAGGCCAGACCCGACCGGCAAGGCGGTACTGATCGCCGTGCCAGCGGCCTGGAATTGCGAGGCGATGTACAAGGTAAAGCAGAAAAGAATGATGAGAGCCCCGGCGATACTCAACCGGCGCTGCCCTTCAGGCCCGGCGCCTGCGCCCAGAAATTCGACCAGCGTCAGGGCCTGATTGCGGTGACTGGCCGGCTGCAGGCGCGGAGCGATGAACACCCAGTTGATAAAAAACCCAAACACCACGGCAGGCACCAGCCAGACCGCCTGCAGACCCCAGGCATAGGCCGCACCGCTCATCCCCAGCAGCGTCCAGGCCGATGAGGAGCTCGCCGAGGCACTGAGCGCGGCGACAACCGGCCCCATGCGCCGTCCAGCCAACTGGAAATCCTCGGTCGTGCCGATACGACGCTGCGCCCACACGCCGATTCCCATCAGAACCACCAGATAGATCAACAGCGTTATACCGACCATAGATTTCCCTCCCTCTGAAAAGAATTGACTTGGCAATGTATCAGCTTGTCGGAAATGGTCGCAAACTTCACGGAGAATCTGTAGTCTCAATTAGAACGTTCACGACCGACCGGAAATGTCATGCCACTTGTCCTGACCCGAACGCTTATCTTCGTGCTGGCCACGCTCTCGGCGGGCGCCTCTTTAGCCCGTGAACTGGCCGTCAGCGCCGACGATCTGGTCGCCGTGGAACTGGCGTCGGTCGGAGTCGTACCCTTACTCGGCACGCCCGTGGTTTTACTGCGTGAACCCGAATCGGGAAATGTCGTCCCTATCTTCATCGGCCCTAATGAGGCGCGTGCCATCATCATGGCCCAGCGCGGCATCGACGCGCCTCGACCGATGACCCACGACCTCCTGGTCAACCTCATGCAGTCCATGGGCGGAACTTTGGAGCGTGTCGTCGTCGACGAATTGTCGAACGGAACCTACCACGGGGCGCTTGAGGTATTGCTTGCCGATGGCAGCACGATTCGGATCGACAGCCGCCCAAGCGACGCCCTCGCCATGGCCGTGCGCAGTGGCGCCGCCATTCTGGTTGCCCCGGCCATACTCGAAGCGGGAGAAGATATTCCCTACGAAGGCCTGGGGGATGAGGACATTGTCACCGCCCTCGGGATCACCGTCATGAGTGTGACTCCAGACCTTCGCCAGGCCCTGCAGTTGCCTGACCAACCCGGCGTGCTGATCAGTTCGGTTCGGGGCATGGCGGCAATGGCTGGTTTGCAACCAGGCGCCCTGATCGTAAAGGTGAACGACCAGACACCGGCCACGCCACTGACCTTTCTTGAACTGGTCAACGACACCGAGACCGGGGAAAAGGCCAAAGTGGACTTCTGGCACAACGGCCAAGTGCAGTCGGTGGAACTGAATACCGAAGTTGAAACCCGTACCCCCAGAACCGAACGGCGCCGCAGCCTGTAAGGACGAACAAGGCAAGCCTGGTAATTTCGTCGTTGGATTACTCCGTTGGATTGCAACTCTGGATTACAACGTTCGATTACAACGTTCGATTACAACGTTAGACTACAAGGGGAATAGCCTGGGCACGACTATTAACGTGGCCAGCAAGACAAGGATCTGGAGCGGAATGCCAATTCGGGCAAAGTCGGTAAAGCGATAGCTTCCAGCGCTTAAAATCAGCGTATTGACCGGAGAAGCCACCGGCGTTACGAATGCCGCCGAGGCTGCTATCGCCACGGTCAGCAAAATGGCGTGCGGATTGATATCCATGCTCAGAGCGGCCTGGATGGCAATAGGCGCAACCAGCACGGTGGTTGCCGTATTCGAGATGATCTGGCTCAAGCCGGCGGTAAACAGGAATAGCGCTGCCATCAGGGCCAGTGGCCCCATACCACCGGCCGCCGTCATCAAAAGCTCAGCCGCCATATCCAGGCCACCGGTCTGGGCCAGCGCGGTTGCCATCGGCAGGATGGCAGCGATCAGAACCACACTTTCGAAGTTGATGCTGCGGTAGGCGTCCTCCATGCTCAGGCAACGAGTAAGCACCAGCAGCACCGCCGCACCCAGCACGGCGATCACGTTTGCGATCACGCCAAAGGTCATCACCAGCATCATCAGCACCAAAATGCCGACCGCAATCGGCGCGCCCACCTTGTCCAGTTCGTTCCCTGCGCCAACCTCGCCCAACAGTACCAGCCCGCGTGGTGAACGCGCTGCTCGCTTGATGGCCTTGCCACTGCCGGTCAACAGCAGCGCATCACCGACCTGGAGCGGACGATCGAGTTCGGCTGGTCCGCCTTCCCGCTCGGGTGCGCGTTGGGCCAGCACGGTGACTCCGGCCCCGCTATGCAGGCGCAATTCACGTAAGGTGCTGCCGATCATCGGCGAGCGCGGCGGAACGAGCGCATCAATCAGTTCGATTGGCTCCGGCAGCTCGGCCTTGCGCTCCAGTTGTTCCATTCCGAACCTGGCAACCACCCGATCGACGGCTCTGGCGTAGCCAATAACATACAGCTCATCACCCTCTCGAATCATGCTGCCCGGTTCGGCCTTGCGAACAAATCGACCCCGGGCGGTATGACTGACAATGGCAACGACGGTCGTTCCATAACGCGACCGCAACTGGGTGCTGGTGATGTCCGTTGACGCCAACCCGGATCCCGGGGGAACTCGCAATCTGACCAGGTGCTCCTCCAGGCCGTACTGACCAAACAGCTCTGCCCACGATGGCTGCAGGCAGCCTGCTTCCGGACGCCGCTCTGGAATAAGAATCGGCCCGAGGATCAACATGCAGGCCATGCCGACCATCAGCATCACCAACCCGGCAGGGGCAAAAGCAAAAAATCCAAATCCTTCCAGGCCAGCCTGCTCGAGCTGGTTACTGACAATCAGATTGGGTGGGGTACCGATCAATGTCAGCATCCCGCCAAGCAATGCAGCGAATGCAACGGGCATCAACAGTCGCGATGGATTGATCCTGCGTCTCCTTGCAATGGCCAGCACCACCGGCAGCATGACTGCAACTGTGCCAGTGGAACTCAAAAATGCTGAAAGCAGTGCAGTCACCAGCATGATGACCGCCGTGAGCATGGTGACACCACTGCCAGCGACACGCTCCACTTTCCTGCCTACCGCATCGGCCACCCCGGTTTGAAACAGACCGGCGCCAACCACGAACAGGCCGGCGATCATAAGAACCACCGGTTCGGAAAAGCCGGCCACAGCTTCTGCAGGCGAAATGATGCCAGCCAGTGTCAGCGCAAGAAGCCCGATCAGGGCAACCAGATCCAGACGCAGCCAGTTGCCGACGAACAACACCAGCATGACCGCGAGCACAGTCAGAACATAGAACAACTCGCCGCTCATGAATGCGGCCCGGTAAGTTCAATCGTCGCCATCGCTTCGGGCCAGAGCATCTTCGACAGCCTTCACTCCTCGGTCGAAAGGTCCGAAAACCTGTGCATGCGAACCTGCGGAAATCAGTCTTTGGGCAGGCTCGCGACTGGCACGGGCATATCGTCGCTGATCCGGGTCTCCTCGACTTGCCGGAACGCTTCGTCCTCGTCGGGCCCGGGAACTACGTCGTCGTTTCTTTGCGGCAGTTGGCCTTTGCTGACGAGGTTGTGAATGCGGCTGAAAACCTCCGCGCGCCCGAACGGCTTTTTCATGAAATCATCGGCACCGATGCGTTCGAGGTAGAACTGCTCGGCTGCCTGTGGATTACCGCTGATCATGATGACCGGGATACTGGCTATGCGCTCGTCCTTGCGCAAACGACGCAATGTCGCGAATCCGTTGAGCCCTGGCAGGACGATATCGAGAAAGATCAGGTCGGGCGCCTCGCTGAGCGCCAGTTTCAGCCCACTCTCGCCATCCCCCGCCCCCAGGGGGTGATAACCGCTCTGGCGCAGCATGTGGCTCAGCGCGGCGACTACTGTCCGTGAATCATCAATGATCAGGACTTTCAGCCCCTTTTGAGCCTCAAGGCGATCAACGGACCGCCGCTCACCGCTTCCCCCCAGGCCAAGCAGTTTGCGAAATCGACTCAGCTGACTCATCGCGGCATCCTGGCTGGCAAAGTGTCCGAACTGATTGGATCCAGCCACCTTCCTGAACTCACAGGATACCGGTCCATCCTGCTCATCCTTCCAGCGACGAGACCAGGAGCGACTTGACCTTGACGCCCTGAGCGCCATCCGGCAGCACTTCATCGATTCGCAACAGTGGCTTGCCGGCAGCATCCTTCATTTCGGCCAGGTCGACACGCTCGCCAGCCCGGTAACCCAATGCTGCCGGAATGAGCATCCGGACAATTGGATAGAACCCGTGAACGATATTGGTTTCTTCGACAACCGCCAACTCGCCGTTTGAAAGCTTCACCAGAGTGCCCGGCGCAACCCAACCCATGAAGTGAATGAACGTTTCAACCATGTTGCGATCAAATTTTCGCCCGCGACCGCGCCACAGAATTCCCAGCGCGTCATGGTGCGAGCGCGCCGGACGATAGACTCGTTGTGATGTGACCGCATCGTAGACATCAACCACAGAAACCAGCAGCGAGAGCGGTTTCAGCTCGGCTGCCTTCTTGCCGTGCGGATAACCCAGTCCATCGGGCCGTTCGTGATGCTCGAGGGCGGCCAGAGCGATCTCCGGATGAACGTCAGGCTCATCAACCAGCAGTTCATAGCCGATCGTCGTGTGCGTCTTGATGTGCTTGTACTCGTTCGCCGAGAGTCGATCCGGCTTGTTCAATATCGCAAGATCGAGGTTGACATTACCCAGGTCATGCAACAAGGCCGCGAGACCTGCGCGCTCGACACGCTCGTTGGGCCACTCCAGCGCATGGGCCAGACCCAATGCCAGAATGGCGCAATTGATCGAATGCTGAGCCGTATAGTCGTCGCGATCCTTGATGCGCGTCAGCCAGATCATGGCAGCCAGATTGCGCTCCAGGTAGGCT
>JBGTLI010000084.1:0-4190 GCA_041744195.1 Wenzhouxiangella sp.
CCACACCGGTTACATCGGCAACCTGAAGTCGGTCAACCTGGCTGGCCTGCTCGCTCGCAAGCCGGAGCGCGTGCTCCAGAAAGCGGTCAAGGGCATGATGCCCAAGGGTCCGCTCGGCCGCGATATGTTCGCCAAGCTCAAGATCTATGCCGGCCCTGAACATCCGCATGTGGCCCAGCAGCCGCAGGCCCTGGAACTGTAATTCTCAAGGATCAACAAGACAATGGCAACTGAACAGTATTACGCAACCGGACGCCGCAAGACCTCGGCCGCACGGGTTTTCCTGCGCCGCGGCACCGGCCAGATCACGATCAACCGCAAGCCGCTGGAAGAATTCTTCGGCCGCAAGACCGCCCAGATGATCGTGCGCCAGCCGCTCGAACTGGTTGAACTGATGGACAAATTCGACGTCAATGTGACAGTGAAAGGCGGCGGCACCACAGGCCAGGCCGGCGCCATCCGCTTAGGTCTCGCCCGCGCCCTGATGGAATACGACGCCGACCTGCGCTCCTCACTGCGCAACGCCGGCTTCGTCACCCGCGACGCCCGCGCCGTCGAACGAAAGAAAGTCGGCCTGCGCAAGGCCCGCAAGGCAACCCAGTACTCGAAGCGCTGATCCTTTCGCTCCGAATACCAACGATCCACTGGGGGATCGTCTAGTGGTAGGACTACGGACTCTGACTCCGTCAGCGGGGGTTCGAATCCCTCTCCCCCAGCCAAAAAAAGAGAAGCCCGGCATCGCCGGGCTTTTTTTTGGCTGGGGGAGAGGGGTTCGAACCCCCGCAATAAACAACCGGTTCGACCCGAGCGCAGCGAGGACGATGCGCCAGCAGCCGGGCGTAGCCCGGCAAGCGCCCCAGGCGCGCAGTCAATCCCTCTCCCCCAGCCAAAAAAAGAGAAGCCCGGCATCGCCGGGCTTTTTTTGGCTGGGGGAGAGGGGTTCGAACACCCGGGAGTTCGGTGCGCCGGTGCGCCGGGGTCTGTGGTCGGCCACACCTTTCACCTTTCACCTTTCACCTTTCACCTTTCAACCTTTTTCACCATCTCATGACCTACTTTCCCCTTCTAATACGTATTCTCTAAGTAGGAACGTTAAATCGCTAATGCCCGGACCCGGTTATTCTTTGCCGGATTGGTGGTTGCGGCGCGTCTCGGGTTACTATAAACTCGACCACGTGCGGACGACAGGAAAGGCTTCATTTAGTTCCGGCATTGGCGGTCAAGTCTGGAAATTCGTAAAGAAAACCAGGGCTTGGAGTAGCGGCAGGCCAGGTTGGGGCCTGTCATCTTAGCGTGTGAATTGAACTTCGGAGTCTATTTAAAGAGGTGTTAAGAATGAAACTCGTAAATCGCACCGGCAACAGCCGTACCGCTACTGCCGTAAAAACATTGATTTCAGGAGTGGCCTTGTCCGCTCTTCTCGGCCTCTCGCTGAACGTCCAGGCCCAGACCTGCACGATTGCGAATTGGGACGCCGCGACCGGCTTGGCCAATGCTGACGCCGGCACCCAGGGCGGCAGCAACCGTCGCTACGGCGGCCCATGCGGCCTGCGCGTCCAGCAGGACGGCACCGCCCGCTTTCTGACCGATAATTCGCCGGCTGCCGAATTGAGCTACATTGCTCGCTTCTACACGTTTCTCGACAACGCCAGCGGCGATGCAGCGATCATTTTCGCTGCTGACGATGGCACGAATGATCAGGTCCAGGTCTGGTACAACTTTCCCGCTGCAGGTGACTTGACCCTCCGGGTTTTTGACCAGGCTGCCGTGGCCAATGATTTCACCTACGAGTCCATCGGCAACGGCTGGCACTCGGTCGAGTTGGTCTGGGAATCCTCGGCATCAGCCGGAATCGTTTTCCAGTTGAACACCGAAGCCGAACTGACCAGCACAATCGACACCTCTGGCATCGTGTTGAGCTCAGCCAACCTGGGTAACGTCAACGCTGTCGCTGGAGGCTCGATCGACTTCGATGACTTTGATTCGCGTCGTGTGTCTCGTCCGGGCAGGTTGCTTGTAGGCGATGCGAACAATGATGGCTCGATCACTGGTGGTGATTTAACTTCACTGGTCAACGAGTTGCTGGGGACTAGCTTTTCTGCTGGCCAACCTGATTGTAATGAGGACGGAAATATTACCGGCGGTGATTTGACTTGTCTGGTCAACATTCTGTTGAATTGATTCGTTTGCCAAATTTATCTAAACAATCGGTTTGGCGAACCTAAGTTCAGACCAAAACTTAAAAATTGGAGTGATGTATGAAAGTGTTTAAAATGTTTTTAGCGGGGCTGTTTATCCTGCCGGCTAGCGCCGTTATGGCCAATGTGGTGTCTATTGGCACGGTCTCGGGAACTCAGGGCGCTGAGTTAACCATTCCGGTCACAGTTGATTCCAACACGGATGGAATTGCCAGCATCGACATTGACGTTGTCTATGATGACACTCAACTCGTCACCAGAGCTGGCGGTTCAGCCTGTGGATTTATTGAGCCAGGAGACGATCTGGACACCACCAAGCATGGCCTCGCCTGCAGTGAGCCGGCAGCGGGTGTCCTGCGTGTTTTGATCAACACACTTCCTGCGCTCGGCAACCCGCCGGTTGTCGCGATGGGCACTGGTGAAATGGTGCGTTTACGCTTTGATATTCTGCCAGGCGCAGCAGCGCCAGGGACAGTAGCTCTTGAAGCTGTAAATACCGATGCTTCGGATGTCGATGGCAACACAATCGCGGGTACGGTTTTCAACGATGGTGAGGTCCAGGTTACAGAAGGTCCGCAGTCTTCACTCTCTATCGCTCCGGACCCAATGGCTTTTGGTACGGTTGATCTCGGCAACATGCCTCAGACCGACACTTTCACCGTCACCATTGGCGGCGATTCCGGTGCGGACGATGTAACCATCAGTAATGTTGCACTGACGACGGGCGCCGAGTTCACGATTGTTGCTGACAATTGCGGTGGCGTGACCTTCACGGTTCCAGATACCTGCACGATCGACATCCAATTTGATTCGGCTGCCAATGGCTCGTTCAGCGATGTCATTACGGTCACCAGCGATGCGAACGTGACGCCGGAAGTCACCGCCGACATCACCGGCGATGCCGATTCGGTTGCCAATATTTCGGTCACTCCGCCGTCTGGCCCTGTGGGTCTGGGCTTCGGAGCTCCGGGAACCACGGTTTCTGCGAGCGGCTCGTTCAACAACGCCGGTTCGGCCGATGGTGAGGTATCCTGCTCGCTGACCGATCCGGATAGTGTCTTCTCAACCGATCCGACCCCGATCACTGGAGCATTGGTTCCGGCTGGTGGCAGCCTGGGCTTCACCCTGTTCTGCGATCTGCCTGAACTGGCTGAAGAAGGTGCAGAATTCTTCGCTACGCTGTCTTGCACCGGCACCAACGACTTTGCCAGCGAGCATCAGCTGAGCTGTGGCGTGTCGACCTTCGAAGCGGTACCGGTTCCGACCATGCAGGCCTGGACCCTGGCGCTGTTCGCCATGTTGATGTTGATTATCGGTGGCTTCAGCATCCGGTTTTTCCGCGCAAGCTGATCGTAAGCCACTGCGGATAGCATCCCGCAGGCAGTAGAAAACCAAAACCGCCGGGCTCCGCCCGGCGGTTTTTTCTTATGGGTGAAAAGGTTAGAGGTGAAAGGGAAAGGGAAAGGCTTCCACACCTCTTGCCTTTTACCTTTCTACCTTTCCTCGTTCTCTTAACCACTCCCTCGCATCTTCGGCGTCGTTTTCGAACCAGGCTCGGGCCGAGCCGAGGCGGAAGGTGTAGCCCCAACGGTCCATGTCGGCCATGCAGCGCTCACTGCCGAAGCCGGGGATTTGCTCGGCCAGCAAGATCTGGAGGTAGCAGACGGCGTTTTCCTCGTCGTAGTCTCCACCGGCGTTGGTGTCGAGACTTGCCCGGCGGGCTTCATCCATGCAGATGTAATGACAAGCCTCGTGCAGGATCGAATGGAGCGGCGTATCTGGCCTGGCGTACAGGCAGTGGCCACGCAGGCCGGCTTCGGATTCGCCCCAAAAGCTGCCGGGGATTGTGGGTTCGGATCCGGATTCGGATTCAACCAGGACCAGTTTCAAGCCATGGGCGGTCAGCAGTCTTTCCACCGCGGAAATCATGCTGTGTTCCAGACGCAGGACATCTGCCTGGCTGGGAATGTCGCTGGTATCGACCATGACTTT
>JBGTLI010000085.1:0-8062 GCA_041744195.1 Wenzhouxiangella sp.
TATGTGTTCAAGATTTCTGTTGATAAGCAACCCGCTATTTTAGCGAGCGCGATGAATGATGTGTGGCCATTATCCAATCTGATTGTCCGATCTGATTATCGATCTAATTATCGATCTAATTATCCGATTACCTGGCAACCATATCTGGTGATTCGTTGCTGAGCGTAAAATTGATCTGTATTAGTTTTTGACCGGCCAACTCTTGCTAGAGTTGGTACTGGATATTCAGATTTGGAGCTTGCGGTGGTCATGAGGGAACAGGAGGCAGGGACATGATGCCACCCCACGCGGCCCGGCTGCTGGTTTGGTGCCTGGCGCTTGTTCCAGTGTTCGCATTTTTACTCGGACTGGGTTCGTCGGACTTTGCCAATGTCGCCGCCGTGCTGAACATGCTGGGTCGGTTTACCGGTGTGCTGGGTTTGGCCTTTTTGCTTCTTGCCGCCGCCCTCAGCGCGCGCGTACCGGGTTTTGACCAACCATTCGGCGGCCTGACCAAGCTGTGGCATACTCACCACCTGCTGGGCGCGGCCAGCCTGATGCTGTTGCTGGCCCATCCGTTGCTGCTGGCCCTTGCCGCGGCCGGTTATGGTCAGCATCTCGCCGTCGCCACGCTGTTTCCACCCTTGTCAGATCTGGCAACCTGGATCGGCTGGCTGGCATTGATCCTGATGATGATCTTTCTGGCGCCGAGCTTCTCTTTTTTTGGCCATCCAAAATATGAGCGCTGGAAGCGGGTGCACTCTCTGGCCGGTCTGGTCGTCATTCTGGCGTTGGTTCACACCTTCATGTTCAGCCGAACCATGCCGACCGGCCTCGACATCATCGTGTGGTCGCTGTTTGCCCTCCTTGCGGTCGGCGCCGTTGCCTGGCGCTTCCTGTTTTCCCGCCGGGCCGGGCGCCTGACCCACACGGTCACGAGGGTGGAGCAGGTTGCCAACAACGTGGTCGAACTGACGCTGGAACCCCGCAACCGAACGCTGGCTTATCAGGCCGGAAATTTTGTCTACATGACACCCCACGATCCCGAATTGTCGGCCGGCCAGGGTGAAGAGCACCCTTACACGCTCTCTTCATCACCGCTCGAATCCAGCCCGCGGATCGCGATCAAGGATCTGGGTGACGCCAGTCGCGCCATTCAGTCGATAAGGGTTGGAACGACGGTATCGCTGGAAGGCCCATATGGACGCTTCTTTCCCACAGACGACAGAATCAAGGATCCGGAACTCTGGGTTGCCGGCGGCATCGGCATCACACCATTCCTGGCCCGCATGCGCCACCTCAAGGCACTTGGCCACAACGGCGGCCACAACGGCGGCCACAGCGGCGGCCAGGGTGGTGACATTCACCTGATCTACGCTGTACAGGATGAAGCCCGGGCGCTTTATGCCGCCGAACTCGAGCGGCTGGCCGCCGAGATCCCGGGCTTCAGCCTGACCTTCCACTTCTTTTACCGGGAAGGCCCCATCAGCCCTGCTTTTCTACATCAAACCTGCCCGGACGTCCAGAAGCGGCAAGTCTTCATCTGCGGACCATTGCCGCTCAACCACCTGGTCCAGAACCACCTGAGAGAAGTCGGTGTCTCTCAATCGAGAATCCATACAGAGGAGTTCGAACTACTATGAAAAAGATCGTGTTTGCCACATTTATTGCCTTCTGGGCCAGCATCGGCACCATGGTGGCGCTTCAAGCCATGGCCCCCGACCATTCAGCTCCGGCCAAAGATGAGTTGCCCGATTACACCCTGACCGAAATTGCCCGGCACAATTCGTTGGAGGACTGCTGGATGGCGATCGAGGGCAAAGTTTACGACTTCACCGACTACGTTCCGGAACATCCGACCCCGCCGACTGTGATGGAGCCCTGGTGCGGACGGGAAGCCACCGAGGGCATGCGCACCAAGGGCTATGGCCGTGACCATTCACCCGCCGCCTGGGCCATGATGGAACCCTATCTGATAGGCAGGTTGGTTGATTGAAGACCAGCATGAACCCATAACGATACCTAAAGATGAGGACAATGGCCATGTCGACAGGTCGAAGCTCTTGAACCGGCGCGTGTGGGCACTCGTACTGCTGTGCTCGACATTGCACGGGGGAATGGTGGCTGCCGAGCCAGTCAAGATGCCGGACCACATCGCCAATTGCGTACGCTGCCACGACGCCGATTCGGCGGAACCGGTGTTGGCCCTGTTTGCAACGCCGCATGCCGTGATGGCTGACCAGCGCACCGGTTTTGCCGAACAGGGCTGCGCGGCCTGTCATGGGCCCAGCCTGGACCACGCCCGTTTGCCGGCTCGGGCGGGGGGTTCGGCAGTCGAGATTGCCTTTGGTGGACCGGGTGCGGCCAGCACCGAACAGCGCAACCAGGTTTGCATGAGCTGCCACAGTGGAGCAACAATGTTGCACTGGCCGGGGAGTTCGCATGACTTCGAGGACCTGGCCTGTGTCGACTGCCACCGGGTGCATGCTGTAAAAGACCCGGCGCTTGACCCCGCCACTCAGGCCGCCAGTTGCGTCAGCTGTCATCGCGCACAGCATGCTCAAATGCATCGTCCTTTCGCCCACCCCATGCGCGAAGGCCAGTTGCACTGCACCGATTGCCATAACCCGCATGGCGGATCCGGACCCGCCGATCTCCACACCATGACAGTCAACGAAAACTGCTACTCCTGTCATGCCGAAAAACGTGGGCCGTTTCTATGGGAGCATCAGCCCGTGCGGGAAGACTGCACGCTTTGCCATCAGCCACATGGCTCGGTCCATCGTGACCTGCTGACCCAGCGCACCCCATTTCTCTGCCAGCAATGCCACATGAGTCAATTCCATCCGTCAACCGCACTCAGTGGCGCTGGATTGCCCGGTGACGACCTGCCCTCGGGCAGCTCATCCATGCTGGGACGCGACTGCATGAACTGTCATGTCCAGGTGCATGGTTCCAATCACCCGTCCGGGCCGGGACAGACTCGGTAGGAGTTGACACTGATGTGGGTCTTTCGCTCCATGGTCGCCATCGCTCTGCTGGGCAGCCTCACGATCAGCCACGCAGCCGTTACCGAGGGACAACTGCAAAAGCTTGCAACACCGAAAAACCATGTCGAAATCGGCCTCGGTCATGTCAGCGAAGCCTCGGCACGCTTTGGCCGCTACAACGCGCTTTATGACGACGGCTTTTTCGCCATTCTTGGGCTTTCCTACCTGCAGCGCCCCAGGTTTGATGCCGACAGTCCGGCCTTTTTCGATATCAGCATTGCAGATGCCGGCCTGGGCAACCGACGGATGGACTTGCGAGGTGGTCGGCAGGGCGACTATTTCTTCCGTGCCGGCTACCGCGAGCGCTCAGTGCGCTGGGGCGATGGCTTGCAGACCATCTTCAATCCACAAGCCGGTGCAAACCTTCAGCTACCGGGCGACTGGGTTCCGGCCCAGACCACAGCCGACATGACCGCCTTGCTACCCTCCTTGCATGAATTCAATCTCCGACAGGACCGCCGCCATGCATCGGTTGGCGGGCGCAAGCACTTTGCGGAGCGTTGGTCGGTTTCAGCGGATTTTCGCCAGGAGGATCGTGATGGCCAGCGCACCATGGCCGGCATGTTTGGCAATACAGGCGGTAATCCACGTGCGGCGTTCCTGCCGGTCCCCATCGACTATCGCACCCGTCAGATTGATGTGGGCGTGAACTACGCTGATCGTGACCGCCAATTGCGTTTCGGCTATCACGGCTCGTTGTTTTCCAATAATGAACCCTCGCTGACCTTCGCCAACCCTTATTCAACCATCACAGGCTGGGCGGCCGGATCAGGCTTTCCACAAGGCACCGGACAGCTTGCTCTGCCGCCCGATAATCAGTTTCACCAGATCAGCGCTGGAGGCGGCTGGAACTTCAGCCCGTCGATGCGCGGCCTGGCCGAGCTCGCCGTCGGTCGCATGACACAGAATGAAGACTTTTTGCCCCTGACTGCCAATCCCATTCTCGCTGAATCGATCATCCAGGGGCTGCCCGCCAATTCACTCAATGGGCGCATTGACACCACGGCGCTGAATTTGCGCCTGACCGGACGAGCGTCAAGAACGTTTCAATGGAATGCCAGCTACCGCCTGGATGATCGCGACAACCGCACACCCAGCCGCCAGTTCGTGTACATCGGCGGCGATTCGCAACTTCAGGATGCCGGTGAAACCAGTTCAAGACGGCGCTACAATCTGCCATACGATTATCGCAACCAGCGCCTGCGGCTCGATGGCACCTGGCGCCTGCCGGATCGCACCCGCCTGACAGCGGCCATTCAGCGGCAGCGCGTCAATCGCAGCTTTACCGCCCGGGCAAGAACCGATGAAAACCTCGCAGAGCTGCGCCTCAGCCGGGTAGTCAATGAATGGCTGCAAGCCGGGCTCTCGGGCCAGTGGGCCGATCGGACCGGATCAACCTACGACGGCGCCATCGGCTTCCTGGCGGGCCATGACCCGGCCTTCACCGACACATTGGCTGGCCAGTGGGCCAACCTGCCCGCATTGCGCCAGTTTCACCTGGCTGACCGACGGCGCCACCGTTTGGGCGTCAATGCCGTTGTGACTCCCCATGAACACTGGTCAATCGGCCTGGAAGCCGCCGACATGCAAGATGATTATCGCACTGATCTGGACACCCTCATCGGCCGGGCCGAATCGTCAATCCGAACCTGGTCTACCAACATCAGCTGGAATCCGAACCACAACTGGTCAGCTCACGGATTCTACACCTGGGAACGTCTGACCGGCGATCAGGCAGGTTTGAGCTTCCGGGGCGGCCCCAATCGCCTGCCCGATATTGCAAATCCTGAACGAGCCTGGATGGTCGATCACCGCGACCGGGTGGATACTGCCGGTCTCGGGTTTCAAAGGCGCTGGCTGGATGACCGCCTGACGCTGGCCACGGACCTGGTCTATGCTCGGGCTCGAGCTCGCCTGAACGTCGCAACCGGACCCGCCCTGACTTCGGCACCCTTGCCCGATGTCAACAGCCGCCTGCGCTCGCTGATGCTGCGAGGCAGCTACCGGATCAACGAGCCGCTCACCCTGCACCTTCGTTACTGGAACGAACGCTTCAGCTCAAACGACTGGGCCCTGGATGATGTGCCCGTCGACCAGCTCGCCAACGTGATCCTTCCGGGCCAGGCCAGCCCCGACTACAACGTCCATGTCATCAGCGCAGCAATCAACTATCGTTTCTGACCTGGCAACCTGTTTACTAACCGCAATGACGCAAAGGTCGCAAAGGAGAGCGTCTTTGCGGTTAGTCGCTTTTCAGTCTCTAGATTTTGATATCGCGCCGTGCCAGGGGCATGGTCATGCAGCGGCAGCCGCCGCCGCCGCGGGACAACTCGGCCCCGCCAATGGTGACGATGACCCGTTCGTCTGCCTCGATTACCCGGGTCCCGTCAATCACGGCTGCGGCCTCGGCGACGTTGAACCCGGCCTGGCTGAGTGCTTCTACCGTGTACTGGTTGTGCGCATAGCCCAGGATCTGGCCGGGGCCGAAGGCAAAGAAATTGGCCCCGCTGGCCCATTGCTCCCGTTCCTGGTGAAAATCATCCTCTCCGCCGCAGGCAATCGGCGTCAGGTCCAGATCCAGCGTGCGCAGTGCCTCGATGACGCCAGGATACTCGACAATTTTCGCCTGCTTGCCGTTGTCGAACCGACAGTGGAATGCCCGGGAGCGTTTTGCGCCTGTGATCAACGGCGGAAAGACCACGCACTTGTCCCGGTCCACCAGGGTGAAGATCATGTCCAGGTGTATGGTCGCCCGGGTCTTGGGGATCTCCACCACGACGAAGTTTCGTACCGGTCCCTGGCTGGCGATGGAGCGCATCAACTTGTCGATGCCGGCCACCGATGTTCGCTCGCCGTAGCCAATCACCACCAGGTCTTCGCGGATGACCAGCAGATCGCCGCCTTCGATGGTGATATCCGAATCGCTGTTGGCAGTACCATCAAAATAGAATCCGTTGCTCCTGACCTCGGGGTGGTACTTGAAAATCGCCTTCAGCAGCAAGGCTTCGGCCACCCGGGCCTTGAACGCCATTGAGCCGATGATCACGCGATTGTTCAGGCACATCGTCGCGTCTCGGGTGAAAAAGGTGTTCGGCAACGGCGGGATGGCATAACGCGAGGGATTGAGGAACTTTTCCAGGCTGATCGCCTTTTTCGGCGTCCCTTCGATCAAGCGTCCTGCCAGCCGGTCCGATGACAGGGCGACCAGAGACTCTTTCAGTTCCGGACAATCGTAGAGCCGGCACAACTCGTCTAATAGCGCATGCTTGATCTGGTCCTGCTCAAGCACCTGGGCCAGCAGCTCGCGCAATTCTATGACCCGTGCCACTTTTTCCAGCACGCCCTTGAGTTGGCGATGTTCAGCCAGCGCCAGGGGCAGGCTGAGAATGTCGTCGTAGAGGACCTCCGCTGCGGTCTGCGGTGTCATATTCTCTATTTCCTGGCCGGGCGTATGAACAACGACGGTCTCCAGCGGGCCGATTTCGGAATTAAGGTTGATCTGGATGGACATAAAAATTAACTCATTGGAAATGAAAAACAACCCGCAACCGGGTCCAGGCGGCGTTAGTGTACGGGCTTAAGGTCGGCCGCGTCATCCTGACGGGTCGCTTGACCGGATTCGTTTCAGGCACGATAGTACCCTCATGAATGAATCGGTACGCCATGAACTCAGCGCCCAGCAGGCTGAATTGCTGGGAAGACAACTGGCCACGGCTTTCATGAATCTCAATGGGTATGGTGCTGCCCATCCGATGAGCGTTCGATCGGTCGATGTGCTGTTCGAATCCCTCACATCAGCGCTGAAAGATTACGGCAGCTTGACCGTCTTGCTGGATCGCGGTCGCCTGTATATCGAAAAACATGCTGTCGGAAAGAAATTCAATCCGGGCCGCGTCATCAGCATTTTCAATGACCTGGGGCTTGAATCCGTCCTGTTCGAGGCTGGCCTGGCCAAGCCGGCGCTGCTGGACTTCATGATGATCACTGCTGACCCTGAGACTTTTCCGGATGTCGATGATGTCAGCAGGGAAATGAGCCGCCGCGGCATTGGGCATATCCGGCTCAATTATGTGGTTTACCGCAAGGTCACGACGGATCAGCAAGTCGTCGCTGGCGGCGAGGGCAGGCAACAGGCTCCGGGGCCGGCTATCTCGGCCGAGCTGTCGCCGCTGCTCGAAAAATTGATGGGCAGAGTGCAGGAAGATCCGGCCGAGGCGGCCAGGTTGATCACACTGGCTACCCAATTGCATGAACGTGGCGTTGGCGGCGATGAAAATCTCGCTGGCGCCTTTGCCGACTATATCGGCCGGGTCAGCCGAAAATTGCTTGAGGAACAACTCGAAGGTCAGCCCGACGGTGCTGGCGACGAGGCGGCCATGGCCGAGCGCTTGCAAATCATTCAGCATGATCTGATCGAAAAACTGAGCCTGCACGGTATCAATCAGCCATTGGCCGTAGAAGTTGAACGACGCATGCGGCAGGGCCGTGTCTCCGAACAACCACAACCGGCGGCAAAACCTGGCCCGACCGCCAGCTGGCCCGACCGCCTGATGAGCGCGTCCAACCTGCGTTTCTTTCTGGACCGCGAAATCAGACTCGCCCTGCGTTACAAGACCACCTTCTCGTGCGCCTGGATCACCATCGAGCGCGTCGCCACTTCCGGCCTCGCTACTCGGTCACCAGGCGAGGAGGAGTTGCAGCAAATACTGCCCGAGGTCTACCAGCTATTGATCGGCCTGATGCGCGATGTGGATCTGGTCGGATCACTGGATGCCCAAAACCGGACCACCCCACTGATCATCCTGCCCATGACGCCCCACGGCAACGCCAGCATCGTTCGCCTGCGCCTGGAAGAAGCCCTGGCGGCCGCCCGCTTCAGCCTTGATGGCAATCCTGCGCGAATCGAAACCACCGTCACCACGCTCGGGTTTCATCCCGAAACCGACAAGGATTTGAAAGGCTATCTGACCAAGCTGCGCCAACATCATCGAAATAATCAGGTCAGAGCCTGACCAGCGCCGTGCTGGAACTTT
>JBGTLI010000086.1:0-1754 GCA_041744195.1 Wenzhouxiangella sp.
GCGGTATTGCTGGTCATCTCGGTCAGGAACGTCACGCCGAGGCAAATGCTCAGCACCATCAGCCAGGTCGGCATGCCGGCAAGCACCGTGAGCTGGCCGGCCAGGCTGTCACTGAGACCGGTCTCGATAAAGGCCCGGGCAATGGTGATGCCACCGGCAAACAGGATCAATACGCCCCAGGGGATATTGCCGGCAGTCTCCCAATCCAGCAGTCGTCCCGGCCGGTCTCGCTCACCCGTGCCGATCATGCAGAGAATAACCACCGCCAGCAAGGCGACCGAGGCATCGTTGGCGTAAGGGAGCCCCAGCCACTCCTGCCAGCCACCAAAGGGTGCGGTGCGGGTCATCCACAACAGCGCTGTCATGCCAAAAATGATCAACACTCGGATCTCCGCCCTCCGCCATGGTCCCGGAGCCTCTAGCTCTGGCAGTGGCCCACGACCGACATTGCGCGTCAGCCACAGAAACATCAGCGGCAGAAACAGGACGACGACCGGGATACCCCAACTCATCCAGAGCGGAAACGAACTGGCCGTCCCGAACTGATCTTCGGCGACCTGCATGTAGATCAGGTTGGGTGGTGTGCCAATGGGTGTGCCGGTGCCGCCGAGGCTGGCCGCGTAGGCCATGCCCAGCAAAAGCGGAATCGTCAGCCGTCGAAAACGCTCGTCCTCGAGCACGGCCAGAGCCACCGGCAGCAACATCAGGGTGGTGGCTGTATTCGAAATCCACATCGAGAGAATTGCAGCTGCCAACATGAAGCCGAGCACCAGGCCGCGCTGACCGAGTCGGGCGCAGACATGAATCATGCCGAGCGCCAGGCGCCGATGCGCGCCGCATTTTGCCAGTGCCCCCGACAGCATGAATCCTCCGAGCAACAACAGAATAAGCGGGCTGCCGTAACTTTCCGCGACCTGGGCAGGCGTAAGCGCACCGACCAGAGGCAGCAATGCAATCGGCAGCAGTGAAGTCACGGGTATGGATACCGGTTCGGTCAGCCACCAGACCGCGCACCAGGCTGTAATCGCGGCCGTAGCGGCCGCCCCCGTGGTCAGATTGGGATGGGACAGACCCCAGAGAAAAACAGCCGCGGCGATGGCCGGGCCCGAGACCAGGAAGACGAAAGGCCAAATTGATCCGGATTTAGCAGACATTGTTGTGCGTCAAGGCGGGTGGTGCTTGCAATAATTAAGATTATGTTCATATCATACGGGCACGAAAGGGTATGGCGTCTACCATACTCACCGGTATTTAAACCACATGCTCATGCTTCGGGGAGAAAATCAAATGAAGGTACGCCTGTCTCTGGCCCTTGTAATTTCATTGTTATGGCTGGTTGGCTGTGGCGGTGGATCCGGTGTGGATCGCGCCACGCCACAGGTGCCCGCCACTGACCCTGGTGGTCAACCTATTACCGGAGTACTTACGGCGAATTTTGATCCGGCCGCCGGGGTATTGCCGTTTCCGACCAATCTGCTGCTCTCGGGTACAACCGATCTGACGCTGAATGTTCCAGCCGCCGATCCGACTGATTTTAGTGACCCAGCCGTAGCGCTCGGCACTCTGGATGGGTTCAGCACCACTGCGCCCTGGAGTTTCACGTTTTCGAACCGGGTTGACCCGGCGACTGTCGTGCCGGGCAGTTCGGTTCGTCTGTTCGAGGTTCAGTTTGTCTTCGGCACCATTGCGGTCCAGGGCGTCAATCGCGAACTGGTTCCAGGCCAGGACTACGTGGCCGCGGCAACCCCGACCGA
>JBGTLI010000087.1:0-3537 GCA_041744195.1 Wenzhouxiangella sp.
TTTGCTACAGATTTTTTCGCTGACACTTTTCGAGAAAATATCGTTACAACAAGCACTTGCGAACGTCGACAACAGTTCCAAACTTGACCACGATGGTAACCAATTGAATTTATTTAGTTATTAACCGGACACTAGTGATGCAATACATAAACCTTTTAGCTGAAGCCTGAGCTCGCGAATGTCAGAAGCAGTTCTTTGGAACTGCAAAATTGCAGGCTTCTCTCGAATGGAACACGGCGACCCGCCGTCTATCCGGTCGCTGGTGAGGGGATTCACAAGGGAGCCCTGAATGCGGCGAGTCTCCCAATGTGGGCACGGGCTGAACTTGCCAACCTCACGCTGCCCGACCATCCCCAAGTCAGTCAAGGCGTCCACATCAATGGTGCCCGTCTCTAGTTCAACGATGACAGAAATGCCATTCATAGATGACGAAGGACTCCCTTTTTGTCTTTTGGCTTGTGGTCGAACCAGCCTGTATTGCCGATGTTAGCAGATTAGGGGAAATCACGGGTTGCAGGTTCCGGACGCAGCTGAGTAGCGTAGCCCGGAGCCAAATACCGAGCGCAGCAATGGTATGGCCGGCTCGAAGCTCTGCGCCCTTTAAAAGGTGCAGCCGAGCAGCGGAAGGCAGGGCGGACCCGAGGGAGCGTGTGTCTGAGCGTAGCGAGTTGAGCGACCGCCGCCCTGACTGAGCAGCGTAGGGCACCGGCGAAGCCGGCTGTGCCTTGGGCGCCAGATTTTTTGGTTCCTTTTGGATCGTTTGCCAAAAGGAACTCGCCCAGAAAGCCCGAAGGGCGTGGGCGAAACGCCTTTGATCTTGGTTTTTTAGTGGTTTGGTTCTTTGGTATTTTGGGTCAAGGATTAAACAAACGCCTAGCCTTAAGGTGCCCCTCCCCATCACTCTCCCCAATGCCAAAAAACCCCAAATGATCATAAACCCGCACCAATCCAGCAACCTCAGCTTTAACGCCAGCCAATTTCTGCCCCTGCCGTAGCCGGCTCGACTGAACCGGATCCAGGTGAACTTCAGGCAAGTGCATCAGCGCAGTATCTGCTGGCAGCAACAAAGCATGAGCCTCTTCCCGATTGAGTCCATCCAGAGTTTCCAGAGCGATGGCGTCAGCCAGATTGAAAGGAGCGCTTGAGGTGCGTCGCAGCGCGCTCAGGTGGGCGCCGCAGCCGATCATTTCGCCAATATCACGCACCAATGAGCGGATATAGGTGCCCTTGGAGCAGGTGACGGCCAGTTGCAATAGCGGGGCATTCAGGTTCAGCAGGTCAAGGCTGTGTATGGTGACCGAACGTGCTGCCCGCTCAATGGTTTCACCCTGGCGGGCCAATTCATATAGCCGCTTGCCCTTATGCTTGAGCGCCGAGTGCATCGGCGGGACTTGTTCGATGGGGCCGCGAAAGCGATCCAGCAGGCGGTCCAGATCTTCGCGGTCGATCTCGGGTACAGGCATGCGCTCGAGAATCTGGCCTTCGGCATCTTCGCTGTCGGTGGTCACACCCAGCGTGGCCTCGGCGATATACGCCTTGTCGGCATCAAGCAGAAAGCCGCTGACCTTGGTCGCCTCGCCAAAACACAGCACCAGCAAACCGGAAGCCAGTGGATCGAGGGTGCCGGTATGACCGGCCTTCTTGATGCCAAGCACACGCTTGGCCCGACCCAGGGCGGCGTTGGAGGTGATCCCGACCGGCTTGTCGAGCAGCAGAATGCCTGAGCCCGCCATATTCACCACACTACCTACTGCGGCACCGTCAGGCTCGGTCATGATGACATCAGACGAACGCGCTCACGCACAGGCTGATCAGGCCACCGGAGAAGATCCCCAGGGCCAGGACGGCAACGCCGTTGACGGTCAGAACGGCGCGGAAGTCGACCGGAGCGGTGATCAGGGTTTCGTCTTCCGGGTCGTCGAAATACATCAGCTTGACCACGCGCAGGTAGTAGAACGCGCCAACGACGGCGGTGACCACGGCCAGCACGGCCAGGCCGGTGAAGCCGGCCGAGATGGCTGCGGCGATGACTTGCCACTTGGCAAAGAAGCCAAGAAACACGGGCACGCCGGCCAGCGAGAACAGGATCATCATCATCAGGAAGGCATGCCAGGGATTGCGCTTTGCCAGGCCCTTGAAATCGTCGAGCTGGTCGGCCTCGCGATCACCATTGGAAATCAGGATGATGACGGCGAAGGCACCAACCGACATGATGGCGTAGGCAATGGCGTAGAACATGGCCGCGGCATAGCCTTCGGCCGTGCCGGCCAGGATGCCAAGCAGCATGAAGCCCATGTGCGAAATAGTCGAATAGGCCAGCATGCGTTTGATGTTGGTCTGGGCAATCGCGGCAAAGTTGCCCAGGATGAGCGACAGGGCGGCGAGCACGACGAGCATGCCCTGCCAGTCGCCATGCAAGCCGATCAGGCCGTTGTCGAGCAAACGGATCGCCAGCGCCAGACCGGCCAGCTTGGGCACCGAACTGATGAACAGGGTGATCGCGAGTGGGGCGCCATGATAGACATCCGGCACCCACATGTGGAACGGCACGGCGCCGAGCTTGAAGGCGATGCCGATGACGATGAACACCAGGCCGAAGGTCAGCAGCATGGACTCACCCGCGCCAGCGCCCAGCGCCTGGCTGATGGTCGCCAGATCCAGCGAGCCGGTGGCGCCATAGATCAGGCTCATGCCGTAGAGCAGCAGACCGGAAGCCAGCGAGCCCAGGATGAAGTACTTCATGGCCGCTTCCGAGCCGAAGCGAGACTCGCGATCCAGCGCCACCAGGGCGTAGCTCGACAGCGCGAGCAACTCGAGGCCGAGGTAGACCGTGATCAGGTTGGAGGCCGAGATCATTACCATCACGCCCAGCAGGGCGAACAGGCTCAAGGTGTAGAACTCGCCCTTGAACAGGTTGAATTGGCGCAGGTAATGCTTGGCATAAACGAACACGCCGGCCAGGATGATATAGCTGAATACCTTGAGCACATCGCCGAAGCGGTCCCGGACGAAGGTATCGGCGAAGGCGTGAATCACCTCGCCTGCCGGCAGCATCACCCGGATGGTCAGGATGGCGGCAAACAGCAGGGTCAGCACGGCCAGCATATGGGTTAGCCCACGCCGCTCATCCGAAATGCACAGATCAGCCAGCAGAATGACGCAGGCCATGGTCAGCACGAATATTTCGGGGAGGGCCAGTTGTAGTTCAGCAATTGTCATAGTCAGGGTCTTTTGCTAGGTCCTTTCGAGGCTCAAGGATCAAGGCTCAAGGCTCAAGGATCAAGGTTAAATGCAAAGGCGAAAGGCCAGGCCAGGCTTGATCCGTTTCCTTGCTCCTTGTTCCTTGATCCTTAATCAATCTTCGAAACCACAATGTGTTCCACCAAATTCTGCACCGAGGCTTCCATCATGTTGATCAGGGGCCAGGGCCAGATGCCGACGCCGAGGACGAAAATCGCCAGGGTGGTGAGCATGATCCATTCGCGCGCGCCCAGGTCTTTCAGTCCGGCCACGGCTTGGTTGGCGATCTCGCCATAA
>JBGTLI010000088.1:0-14284 GCA_041744195.1 Wenzhouxiangella sp.
CTGTCGCGCAGCAAACATCCAAGAACCTCTCGCGCAGAGACGCTGAGGCGCAGAAGTAAAAGCAGTCAAGTGCCTTTTTCCTCTGCGTCCCTGCGTCTCCGCGCGATTGGGTTTGAATTTGTTTGATGAGAGGCACAGAGGTCATAGAGAAAAGAAGAATTGAAGTTATTAATGCGTATAAATCAATAACGTATTAAAGGTCTTACTCTGTGTTCTCTGTGCCTCCGTGGTTAAACCGATTCTTATTGCTCGAAGCGGTCGCGGAAGATGACGCCGGTTTCGCCCTGGAACATCCAGACTTCGCCACTGCGCTGCATGACATAGACGTTGCCATCCCTGTCTTCACCGAAGCTTGAGACGCCGGAGCCTGCACCGCTGCCGATGATCTGGTCAGGGACGAAGTCCCAGCCACCGTCATTGCCGGCGACGAACAACTGCCGGGTGCAAAAATCGGTGAACAGGTAGAGGCCCTGTAACGATTCGACCGGTCCCCGGTAGCGGTAGCCGCCGGTGATGGCACACTCGCTGGTCCCGGAAATGCTGTACTCGAGCACCGGCAACGTACTGCCGGGCAAGTTGCACGGCGTTGCCGTGCCGGTCAGGTAGCTGGCCTCACAAACCCGCCAGCCGTAGTTGCGAGCGCCGGTGGCGCTGGCCGGTTCGAAATTGACTTCTTCCCAGTGCTGCTGACCCACATCTGCGATCCACAGATCGCCCGTGGCGCGATCGAAGCTCCAGCGCCAGGGGTTGCGCAAGCCGTAGCTCCAGATCTCGCCGCAGGCCGAGGCATCGCCGATAAAGGGATTGTCGTTAGGAATCGCATAGTTGGCCGAGCCATCGCCGGCCGCTCCGCACAAATTGTTGCTGCCGGCTGGCGTGGTGTTGTCGATATCCAGCCGGAGCATTTTGCCGAGCAGCGCGGCGCTGTCCGGGGGCGTGTTCAGGCAACTGGTTGGTCCTGTTACCAGGTCGTTCGGGTGCAGGGTCTGGGACCGGTTACAGAGGTCGCCGCCGCCGCCACCGTCGCCCATGCCGATATGCAGGAAGCCGTCCGGTCCGAACTTGATGTTGCCACCATTGTGATTGGAAAAATCCTGATGGATGCTGATGATGATCCTCTCCGGCGTCGGATTGGCGACGTTGGGTTCGGCCGATACGCTGAACTCAGCTACGATCGTATCGCCGGAATTAACCCCCGGCGGTCGGCTGGCCCCAGCGGTGTAGTTCAGGTAGAAAAGGCCGTTGCTCGCAAAATCAGGGTGAAAAGCCATGCCCAGCAATCCCTGCTCCGCACCTGCACTGGTAATCAGGTTGCCCATGTCCAGAAATAGCGTCGGGAGAGGGGCGCCATTTTCGACCACGTGAATCTGGCCGGTCTGGCGCACGACAAAAAAACGGCTGGTGCCGTCAGGCGCCTGCAGGTAGTCGAGGATCAAGGGAAACGTATTGGCCGGATGGACGTTGACGATTTCAACGTCGTCAGGCAGTGTGCTGTGAGCATTGAGGCTGGACAGCAGGAACAAGGCGATGGAAGTTACGGTTACGGACGGGCGCTTCAGCATGACAGAGGCACTCCTGGTCGGTGAATTTGGCCCCTTCGGTGGGCGACATTATACGACCTGACGCCGGCATGTTCTGCGTGCCTTTAGGAAAGTGCTCGCATCGTTGCTTTTTGGGCTAGGCTATCAGCGCCAATAATGACAAGGGAGTAGACCGTGATTGAACTGATTACAACTGCCAATAGCTGGCTCAACAGCATTGTCTGGGGGCCTCCCTTCATGATTTTGCTCGTTGGAACAGGTGTTTACCTGACCATCCGCTTGGGCTTTTTTCAGTTTCGCTATCTCGGTCATGCCTGGAAACACAGTTTTGGCCTGTTGTTCAGAAAGGATGTCGAGGTGGAGCCTGGCGCGATCACGCCGTTCCAGGCGGTGACGGCGGCCATGGCGGCTACCATTGGTGTCGGTAATATTGCCGGTGTGGCCACGGCGATTGCGCTCGGCGGGCCGGGCGCGATTTTCTGGATGTGGATGGTTGCCCTGGTCGGCATGGCGACCAAGATGGCCGAGGCCACGCTGGGGTTGAAGTACCGCCATGTCGATCCCGATGGCCACGTTTCCGGCGGCGTTTTCTACTACATCGAAAAAGGGCTGGGCCCGCAGTGGAAATGGCTCGCGGTCATTTACGCGTTTCTGGCTGGGCTGGCCGCGTTCGGCATCGGCAATATGGTCCAGTCCAACACGATGGCCCAGGCGCTGTCGACCGGTTTCGGCCTGCCGCACTGGGTGACCGGTTTTGCGCTGGTGATCCTGGTCGGCATGGTGACCCTGGGCGGCATCAGCCGGATTGCGGTCACCGCTGAAAAGATTGTTCCGATCATGGCCGTCGCTTACCTGGTCGGCGCGCTGGGCATCCTGGCAGTGCACGTTACAGAGATCCCGGCCGCGCTGTGGCTGATTATCAGCAGTGCCTTCGAGCCGGCGCCGGCGATCGGCGGCTTTGCCGGCGCCAGCGTCGCGATGGCCGTTCGTTATGGCATCGCCCGCGGCATATTCTCCAATGAAGCGGGCCTGGGCTCGGCCTCAATTGTTCATGCCCAGGCGCGCAACCAGCCATTCAAGCAGGGCTTCTGGGGTGTGTGGGAAGTCTTCATCGACACCCTGGTGGTGTGCACCATGACCGCGCTGGTAATCCTGGTCACCGGTGTGATCGATACCGGCCAGACCGGCGCCGACCTGACCAGCGCCGCGTTCTCGATCGGCCTGCCCGGCCCGGGCGGCTACGTGATCATCGTCGCCATCGCGTTTTTCGCCTACACCACCATGCTGACCTGGAACTTCTATGGAGAGAAGAGCTGGGAATACCTGTTTGGGAGAAAGGTGGTCCTGCCTTATCGACTGGTGTTTCTACTGTTCGTGTTCGCCGGCTCCGTCGGCGCCCTGGAACTGGTCTGGGATATCGCTGACACCTTCAACGGCCTGATGGCCGCCCCCAACCTGATCGCCCTGGTGCTGCTGGGTGGGGTGATGGCGAAGGAGAAGCTGGATTATTTTAATCAGTTGAGGGATAGGGTGCGGGGAGAGGAATAGAGGGGAGACGGGAGTCGGTGGTGGGTAGTCGGTGGGTTGGCCGATTTAGGCTTTTACTGACCACTGACCACTGACCTCGGCAGGCATGGTCCAAAGGGCGACGCCTGCGAGCAGCAGGTTCCAAGCCCTTCGTTTATCCCGTTCCCCATTCCCATAAAAAAGGCCGGGCAGTGCCCGGCCTTTTCCAATGCCTGAAGCTTACCGTTTACTGGTTTGCTTCAAAACGGTCCTGAAAAATCTCGGGCGGCAGGGCTTCGACGCAGGCGCGGACGTTGACCGAGTCCACGTACCAGCCGGTTCGGGAGACCGAGCTATCGGTGCCGAAGCGGAAGCGAAAATTCACTTCCTCGCCGGCCCAGTTCGCCAGGTTGACGCTGTAACGCTCCCAGCTGTCGCGCGGGTCACCGCACCAGCCTGGTCTGCCATCGAGCGGGTTGGAAAATCCGGTGCCGATGATTCCGTCATACTCGCGATTCAGTATGTGCTCGTCAGTGACCTGGTTCCAGGAACCACCGCCATCGGTCGAGATTTCCAGCAGGCCACCGTCCCAACAGCTGTCGCCTGACGACTCGATGGCCTGCCAGTTCTGGAAGTTCAGGAACTGGCTGACTGCGTCGTCTGGCAGACTGATTGCTGGTGTCGCCAGGCGTTGATCCGAAACGGTGGCTATGTTCTGGGCAAAGACGGAATGACTTCCGGCTTGGGTCTGTGCGGTCGAGGTCACCCAGGTCACGGCGCCGCTCGATCCGGCTGTACTCCAGCCCGCTGGCAGGCTGCCGCCATCGAAGTTTTCGTTCAACAGGTTCAAGGCGACAGTGCCAATCGGGCAGTCGCCGGGCAGGGCTTCCGTGGCAAAGCTGGTCGTATCAGACCAGTTACCCTGGCCACAGTCGTTGGTTGTGCGGACGCGCAGGAAGTAACTGCTGTTAGTGTCGAGCGGATCGGCAACTTCGTGGCTGTTGCCGGTTCCGCTGGCAGTGTAGACCACATCATTGAAGTTGGAATCGCTGGCGATTTCCAGCTCGAAGGATACGCCCTGATTGCTGGTCCAGGAAATAGTCGGGGTGGGTGAAACACCCAGGGCGCCATCAGCCGGGCTGGTGACAGCAGTACTGGTTGGCGCGCCATCGGCCACGATCAGGCTGATATTGACGCTTGCGTCAAATTCGCCGCTGACGCCATCGACGCTGAAGGTGTAGCTGCCGGCGCCGGCCGTGGTCAGGTCACTGAAAGTCAGTATGGTGCTACCGGGCGGGGTAACCGGGTTAACTGAGAAGTTGCCGGAGAGATTTGGATCCAGTCCGCCCAGACTCAGGTCGACATCGCCTTCGAATTCGCCCAGTACATTGACATCGATGTTGATCGCGATGTCATCGAAGCCACACTGACTAACGATGGAGTTGTCGGGCACCAGCTCGAAGCCGTCGCCATCTGTACCGTTGATGAACAGCGGCCCGGTGCCCAGCGGGTCGAGGTGATCGCGCATCCGCGTCGTGGGTGTGCCCATTCCATCCCAGGCGTGCCAAAGTCCGCCGTAGAAATCGGAGAGCTGGGCGCCGGTGGCGCCGCAGAAGGCCGGGCCGCCACTGAGAACGCCAATGAAGCGGCGGTCCGCGGAGTACAGGGGTGAGCCGGAGGATCCGGGTTCGGTTACGGCCGGTGGAATAGTGGCTGGCGAGCCGCCCGGCATGTTTGGCAGTTCCGGCGGATTGGGATGCCAGAACGGGTGCCAGTGAATATTCTGAGCTCCAGCAATGCTGCCGACCTGCATATCCTGGGCGACCCAGGTGATCCGCTTTTCGTCGACAGCAGGATGATGGATGGTAGCGCACAGGCCTCCGGTACTGTTGTCAGGCCCTTGAGCGCATACGGTTGGCGGCGGACGGCGATCCCAGCCGGCCCAGTGCAGATCGAAGTCGGGATTGGCCGGGTCATTGAGTTCGAGCAGGTAGACATCCGAGCATTCGTCGGATGCAGTGCAGTTCCCGCCAAACGGGTTGGAGGTCGCTGCCAGGAAGGTGCCGCCGGAGTTGGTGATGTTCGGGTCTGGGGCATTGGTCTGCGTGCCTTCAGACGCGCCGGGACGACGGCAGGTCGGCCACTCGTAGTTCCAGTAGACCACGATGCTGGAAGCCTGAGCTTCAGTCATGCAGTGTCGGGCGGTGATGAATAGCATGCGCTGGTCCTGCGCGGTGTTGTTGACCAGCGAGCCGGTGCAGGCCATGACCCCGGAGCGCTGGTAGGCGCCGACCGAGCGGCGCGGGTCGTTCCAGGGATCGTCTTCGCTCAGGCAGGCGACGTCCTGGTTGCAGGAACCGGAGCGCGCGCCGCCTTCTTCGCGACAGGCTTGCTTGCCGTCGCCGTCGCCGCGCTCGAGGTTCTGGCGATAGGCCAGGGCGGACTCACCAAAACCACGGTAGCCGTGGCTAACCTGGACGATCTCTAGACTGAACTGATCGACCACAGTGGAGGGTACGTTGACCTCGATAATGGCCTGGTCACCCAGCAGGTTGGGCGTCCAGAACTCGCCTTGGGCGCGGTTGATGCCTTGATCATAAGGCCCGATCACGGCGTGGCGGTCCATTTGCCTCTGTTCGGCTGCCTTGGGGCTGTAGATGTAGAGTCGGCTGCCTTCCGGCAGATGCAGGTTTTGAAAGCCGAAATTGATCAGGGTGGCGTCTTCGGCGTGGACACGGAAGCGCCAGATGTGGGTGTCATCAACGACTTCCCAGCTGCCGCGCTGGCCAGCGCGAATCGTCGTTGCGTGCGGCCAGGCGAAGCGCGGCGGCTCACCCATGCTTTCGCGGTTGGCGTCTTCGGCTGCGATGGCCTCCAAATCAAGGCCGTCGAAGCGATCCTGGTCGAGACCGTTCAGCGCCTCCAGGCCATTTCTATCCAACGACCAACTGGCTGGCGGTGTGCGATCATCGGCCAGCGCCAGGCCTGATAACAGGACCAGTACCAGCAAAAATGCTCTTGTATGCATGTTCTCTTCTCCCCGCCAGCATGATCGCTGGCTTGTTGTTAGTTTATGTTTTCAGGGGATCGCTGGAGGAGCAGGGGAGCAGGAAAACGACCGGATCCTCATACTATTCCCCGGCGACCTTGTTCACAGGACATTCGAAATGCCCTCCCTGCGTACGGCGATTCTAACCGACTCAGAGGGGGTTAACTCACATCTCTAAACAAAAGTGGGACACAAGACACGAAAGGATAGAGGGCGGGCCAGGCCCGTCTCTTCCCTTTCGCTTTTTTTTTCCTCTTATCGCGCCAGTTTGTGTCGGATCAGGGCCGAGATGTCGCGGCCGGGCTCGCCCGTTTTGATCAGTGCGGCATAGTCATTCAATGCCAGATCGACTACTTTGGATTCGAAGCCCGCCTCGTCACACAGAGCTTTGCAGATTTTGAGATCCTTGAGCAGCAGGGCCGGGGCGAAGCCGACTTCGAACTCGTCGGCGAGCATGGTTCGGCCGCGCTTGTCGAGGAACCAGTTACCGGCCGCGCCGCCGGAGAGCAACTCAAGCATGGCTTCTCGCGGAAGATCCAGCGCTTCCATCAGCGCCAGCGACTCGCACACGGCTTCGGCGATCCCGGCTACCATCAATTGGTTGACGGCCTTGGCTTCCTGGCCGCAGCCATTGGGACCCAGGTGGTGGCTGACTTTGGCATAGGCGGCAAAGACGGGTTTGAGGGTATGGAAGTCGTCCCAGGTCCCACCGGCCATGATCGCCAGGGCGCCCTTGATTGCGCCTTCGACGCCGCCGGTGACCGGGGCGTCGACAAAGCTGACACCGACCGCTTTGAGCAGGCCTGCAACTTCCCGAGCCGTGGCCGGGCTGACCGTGGAGTGGTCAACCACGGTCTGGCCGGCTTTGAGTTGGCCGAGCATGTTGTTGACAATCGCCCGCAAATCGTCATCGGCCGAGACGCAGACCGCGACCACATCGACTGAGGCTGCCAGGTCGCCGGGACTGTTGGCGAGCAGCACATCCGGGTGCTGGTCGGCGAAAGCTTCGGCTTTTTCGAGGCTGCGGTTCCAGATGCTGGTGAGGTGTCCGTCGCGGTGCAGGTGACCTGCCATCGGCCAGCCCATGGCGCCCAATCCAATCCAGCCGGTTTTCATGACTTGTTTCCCGTGGTTTCGAGGTAGGTATAAGCCGACAGGCCTTCGGCCAGCAGCCGTTCCAGCCGGTCGGCCTCGTCGGGTTCCAGGCCGGCGGCGGCCACGCGCGCCCGGCAGGCGGTCATCAGGGCGCGGGCATCGTAGCCGACCATTTCCAGCAGGACATCGGCACTGTCTCCGGCGCGCGCGTTGTCGAGCTTGAACCCCGCGCCCTCACGGTGGACATCGACGCTGTCGGTGTCGCCAAACAGGTTGTGGATGTCACCCAGGGTTTCCTGGTAGGCGCCAGCCATGAAGATACCGAGCAGGTAGATCTCGCCGGGGGCGATGGCGTGGACCGGCAGAGTGGGTTCGAGCAGACCGCGGTCGACGTACTGATCAATGCGGCCGTCGGAGTCGCAGGTCAGGTCTTCAAGTACCGCGCGTTCGGTCGGCGTTTCATTCAGCCGGACCAGCGGCACGATCGGAAAAACCTGGTCGATGGCCCAGATATCGGGTAGTGACTGGAAGATCGACAGGTTGATGAAGTACTTGTCCGACAACTGGTAGCGGATCCGCTCGCGCAACTCGCGATGGCGACGATGCTCCGGGTCCAATTGGCTGGCGATGCGGTCGAGGATCGCGTAATACATCGGCTCGATCCGGGCCCGGTCCTTTAATGACAGATCGCCGTAGAGAAACAGATTGCGCCCCTCTTCGAGCAGGTGTTCGGCTTCAAGGAAGGATTCCTCCGGTTCGCGACTGTCGGCCAGTTCAAGTACTTCGGCCAGGTTGCGGATCAGTTGATGATCCTGGTCGCTGACCGGGCCCGCATGACGCGGCAGGCGCTCGGTTGCCGTGACGTTGGTGATCAACACGGCGTGGTGGGCGGTCAGCGCGCGCCCGGATTCGGAAATCAGGTCCGGCATCGGCAAATCGCGCTCGTGACAAAGCTCGCTGATGCCGGCAACAATGGCATGGGCGTATTGGGTCAGGGAGTAGTTCATCGAACAGAAGCTGCGCGTACCGCCGCCCTCGTAATCGACACCGAGTCCACCGCCAATATCAAGGTAGCGCACCTTGATGCCAGTTTCGACCAGTTCGGTCAGGTAGCGACCGGCTTCACGAACCCCGCGCTGGATATCACGCAGGTTGGACATTTGCGAGCCCATGTGAAAATGCAGCAGGCCGAGCCAGCCCAGGCAATTGGCGCTGCGCATGGCCTCGACCAAGTCCAGGACCTGGCTTGCGGCCAGGCCGAACTTGGCCCTCTCGCCGCCGGTATTCTGCCAGTTGCCGGTGCCCAGCGATGACAGGCGCAGCCGCACGCCCACGGTTGGCTCAACCCCAAGCCGACCTGCCTCGCGCTCGACCAGCGGCCATTCGTTCGGTTTCTCGATGACGATGATCGGGTTGAGCCCGAGCCGGCAGCCGCTCAAGGCCAGGCGGATGTAGGCGGCGTCCTTGTATCCGTTACAGATGATGGTCGTGCCGGGGCGGGCGATGGCCAGGGCGGCGATCAGCTCGGGCTTGCTGCCGACCTCCAGGCCAAGACCCTCGACCCCGGCCAGGGTCCGCACCACGCTGGATTGTTGGTTGACCTTGATTGGATAAACGGCGGTGTAGCTGCCCGTATAGTCGAGCTGCTCGATGGCCTGGCCAAAGGCCTCGACCAACTGGCGGGCACGTGCTTCGAGGATCTGCGGAAAACGGATCAGGAGAGGCAGGCGCAGACCCTCGCGCTGGGCCTGGGCGACGATCTCGGACAGGGCCAGTGGCTCACCGGCCTTGCCTTCGGGTCGGGCGCAAAGCTGACCGCTTTCATTGACATCGAAAAAGCCTTCCGACCAACGGTCGATGGCATAGCGTTTGCGCGCCTGGTCTACCAGATCCATGGGCATGAGTTGAACGGGCCGTGACGTAAAGAACAGGATTGTAACCGGGCTTTGCGTCCGCACACCGTCAGCCGTGTCTTTTCGGTACCATGCGCGAACACTCAAAACAAAAGTCGATAAGATGCTGCCCAGCCATCAGAAGTGGTTTACCGAGGTTCATACCGATGCCGGTTCGGCCCTGTCCTGGTCGATCGAGACGCGCCTGGCCCACGAACAGACCGATTATCAGACCATCGATATCTATCAGACCACCCACTGGGGCAATTTGATGGTGATCGATGGCTTTGTGATGCTGACCACCCGCGACAACTATCTCTACCATGAAATGCTGACCCACCCGGCGCTGTTCAGCCATCCAGAGCCGAAGCGCGTGCTCATCATCGGTGGCGGCGATTGCGGGACATTGTCCGAGGTGCTGCGGCACGATACGGTTGAGCATTGCACCCAGGTCGAAATTGATGAGATGGTGACCCGGCTGGCTGAAAAGCACTTCCCGGAGTTGTGCGCGCGCAATGGTGACCCCCGGGCCGAGTTGATCTTTGATGACGGTCTGGCCCATGTCAAAAACCTCGACGCTGGCAGTCTGGACCTGATCATAGTTGACTCGACCGACCCCATCGGCCCGGCCGAAGGGCTCTTTGGCCCAGACTTTGTTGCCGATTGCTATCGGGCGCTGGCCGACGGCGGCATCATGGTGCAGCAAAGCGAATCGCCGTTGCTGCACCAGGGGCTCATCAACGGCATTTGCGACAATATGAAACGGGCCGGCTTCAGTGAAGTCAAAACCCTGGCCTTTCCCCAACCCTGTTATCCGTCTGGCTGGTGGTCAGCCACCCAGGCCAGCAAAAATGGCCGACTACATCCCGCAGACCCGGCCCGCTTCAAGGCCAGCGGCATCCAGATGCGCTACTACAACCCCGAAATCCACCGCGGCGCATTGGCGGGGCTGGGTTCGTAAGCGACACTGCTTCAGGCAAAAAAAAGCCCCGGACTCCGGGGCTTTTGCGTTGGTATTACGGACTGCGATCAGCACTCGCCGATACGACGACCTTCCATCCGGATGGTCATTTTCATCGGACCCATGGGTGTTTCCAAATCGCCGTTGATGACACCTGAGGCGCTATCACCATTGAAGTCAATTCGGGAATTCATGGTAACGGTGGAACCGTCAGGCGCGGTGCATTCCATGACGTAGTCCATGCTGTCGTGGCGCATGTCGCGACGGGTCAGCTCACAGCCTTCCATCTCCTCGATAAAAGCATCCCCCTCGGCCACATCTTCGGCGGTGACACAATCGGTCGAGGTGTTGGTCTGGTCCGGAATCGGAAGGTCGGACTCGAACGTCATGGTGTTGGTGTACTCCCACATGCCCGGATTGATATTGGGCTGCTCGGCGACCGCTGTCGCCGCGCCAGCGCTCAGAATACCAACCAGGCCGGCGACTGCAATTCGTGCAAACATAATGTAACTCCATCAATACGATTCACAATAATACACGCAAAACGCGGCTCATGTCTTAAAGCGCATGGTCGGGCCAAGCGACCAATGCAGAGCCGGAAAGGACGGCAGCATGGGCATAAGTGGTGAAGCCCGGTTCGGGGGTCGCGAGCGGCCAGCCCGCCGATCAGCAGCGCGGGATGCGTGAGGCCACGGTCTCAATGCAGCCTTCCGGCGAGGTGTACTCCACCTCAATCCGCACCAGGCGCTCAATGGTGTTGCCCCCTTGGCGGAAGGGCTCAAATCGCCATTGCCGGACAGCTGCGGTTGCAGAGCGGCCAAAGTTCAGGCCGCGCGGGGTTTCACTGATCACCTGGATGTCTCTGACCGACCCCTGGGCGTCAACCTGAAATTCAAGCTCAACCAGGCCTTCGGACAGCTGTCGACGTGCGCGCGCCGGAAAGTCGGGTTCGACCCGGCGGATCAACTCGCCACCGGTTATTGGCTCGGGTTCGATTTCAATCAGCGATTCAATCTCTGCAGCGGATGTCGCAGGCGTGATGGCAGAGGCCAGGAGCATCAACCCCGTTTCGGCCCGGTCAGCCTCCCCACGGCTGAAATCCTGCCGCGGCGCTTCCTCGACCAGAGCCGGGGCAGCAGCGGTTTCGGTCAGTGCCGGGTCAGCGGTTATGGCAGGTTGCGTCTGAAACGCATCGTCGCGCGCTGCATCGGGTTCGGTCATCCGTCTTGTTTCAGGCGAGGGACTGACTGCTTCTGTCTGCGCGCTGCCCTCGATAAAACGCTGCGCGATGATCAGTGGCCCGGGTGGGTCCGGCTTGATGACTGTGGGGGCAACCATTGTCGCTGTTTCGGCGGCCGCGGGTTCGGAAACAGACTCGATGATGGCTTGCTCAGCCCCGGGATATTCAGTCAGACCGGTTTTGCTTGGGGCTTCGCCGGATGCCAGCTCAGGGAGAAAAGCGGCCGTCTCGTCAGGCTCCGGCATCACCAGTAATCCGGTCGCGCCGGCTGTCAGGGAGATCAGAAGAATGGCTGGAAGGGTGACTCCACGCTGCCGGCTCGGCCTGGCCTGGTCAATCAGACGACGGATACGGTTGACGATCTGACCGTCATTAATGGCCAGGGTCAGACGCGGCCCCTGGTGGCGAAGCTGTTCCAGAGAGGCAAGCATTTCGACATAGGCCAGGCGATCATGGGTGGCCGAGACAGCCAGGTCGTCACAGGCATTCTCGCGCTCGATTCTGATTTGCCGCGACACCCAGGTGACCGCCGGCTGGTAGAAAAACAGGGTCTCCATCACGGTCTGAAACAGGTTGACCAGATGGTCATGGCGGCGGATATGAGCAAGCTCATGAGCCAGGACCATCTCGATCTGCTGTATGGGCAACTGATTGACCAGCGCTGGTGGAAACAGGATCAGTGGTCGGAGCCAACCAATGACCAGCGGTGAATGAATGAGCTTTGATGCTGCGACATGAACAGGGCGGGCAATGCCGAACTTGTTGCGCAAGCGGGCCAGTGCCGGCTCCATGTGCGCGCAGGCGATACGGTCGGCCGACAAACGCAACTTGTTCAGGTAGCGCCAGCCGATCAGCAGGCGCAGCGAAAGCACGATGACCCCGGCCAGCCAGAATGCGACCACCCAGGTGAGCAAACCGGCGGCGGTCGAGGCCTCCTGTTGAACCATGATCGCGAGCGTCTCGACACCCCCGCTTACCTGATCGGTGACAGAGCCGGGTTTTGACAGCGAGACCAGCCAGCAAAACGTGATGACCGGTAACACTGCAAGCGTTGCCAGGGTGGCAACCGCCAGGTTGTAGCGTGTGGCAGCGTGTGCCGGGCGGATTATTGCCATGCATGCTGCAAACAAAAGACCGATCAACAGCCCCTGCCAAACGGAGTGCACAAGCGTCAGGCCGATGTGTTGCACCAGTGTGGTCGTCATCCACCCCATGGTCTCAACCCTCGGAATTGCTTGGCTGTGTCGATTCCTCGCGCAATTGCTGGATCAAACGATCAATCTGCTCCAATTCATCAGCACTGGCCGGCTTGGAAATACCCAGGGCCTGCAGCACCAGGCGGGAGGCCGAACCCTCGTAGACACGCCCCATGAAGTCACCGAGCATGGCGCGCTGGGTTTCATCCTGGCCAATCACCGGGCTGAATACATGCGCCCGCTCGGAGTCATCGCGTTCAAGCAACCCCTTGCCGTGCATGATCTGCATTTGCTTCAGAGTCGTGGTGTAACTCACCGCACCGTCCTTCTTGAGGCGTTCATGAACCTCTCGAACGGTCGATGCGCCATGGGTCCAAAGGCTTTGGAGAATGCGCAATTCTGAGCGGGTCGGGGCAGGCGTAGGGATCACTGCAGTGCTCTCCTTTGAGCGGGAATGGCGAGACCAAACGACTACAGTCGTATGTGCGGTTTCGTAGACATGTTTGAGGTTATCCGCTTGTTCCCTCGTTGTCAATCTGAAAAAGTCCGTGTACAAAATCGCGTTCTGTTACCATATAACATTACATTTTCTGCAACGCTGAATTTATCAAGGAGTTTGTTGATGCACCCGAAAAAAACACTTCCGAGCATGATTGCGCTCGCTCTGGCCGGCTCCGTGAGCTTGCCGTTGCTAGCCCAGGAAGATGCCAGCCCGACCGAACTTGAGCGCATTATTGTAGTTTCCGACCCGCTCGGCGACCGAACCGTGGATGAGATCATTCGCCCGGTCAGTGTCGTGGTCGGTGACGAGCTTGAGCGCCGTCGCGCCGCCACGCTGGGCGAGCTGCTGGATGGACTGCCAGGGGTCGCCAACGCTGACTTCGGTCCGGGCGTTGGTCGACCGGTGGTGCGTGGCCTGCAGGGTGCACGGGTTCAGGTCCTGGAAGATGGGCTGAGCACAGCGGATGTCTCCGGTGAAGGCGCCGACCATGCCATTGGGCTGGATCCGGCCCGCGCCGACCAAATCGAAGTGTTCCGAGGCCCGCCAACCCTGCTCTATGGCAGTGGCGCTGCCGGAGGAGTGGTCAACATCGTGACATCGCGCTTCTCGCCGCTGTCCGGAGAAAGCGCGCGGGTCGATGGCGCGCTGTCTTATGGTTTCAATGGCAACGACCGGCAGGGCCGGCTCGCTGTCGAGGCGCCAATGGCAGCGTCCTTTGTCTTGCGCGCCGATTACAGTCTCCGTCGCACCAGTGACTTCGATATCAAGGGCTTCCAGCAGGAGGACCAGACCGCAGGCAACCGCGGCAAGCTGCGGATCAGCAGCATCGATACCGATTCGAGTGCGGTCAGCGGTGTATTCCGCGGCGACTGGGGCCATTTCGGCGTTGGCGTGAGTACGTGGGAGACCGAATACGGCATCCCGGAAAATTTTGATGCCCGGCCGCGCGACCAGGGTGGTCAGTCCGATGACTTCGAGCGGGTATTCGCCGAGTATGACCGCCTCGACCTGCGAGGCGAGTTCAACAATCCGTTGCCCGGGTTTTCGCTAGCCCGCTACAAGCTGGCCTATACCGAGTTCGAACAGGAAGAAGTCGAATTCGAATTCGATCGCAGCCCGGCCGGCGGTGAGCTGGACGAGACCACGGTTGAAGCCGCCTTTCAGAACGACGAACTCGACACCCGCCTGGAGCTTGTGCACAACCCGATTGGCAACTGGCGCGGCGTGCTGGGGCTGCAATACCGTGACCGCGACTTCTTCGCCGACGATCCGCGCGGTGCCGATCGCGGATTCTACGTCCGA
>JBGTLI010000089.1:0-3638 GCA_041744195.1 Wenzhouxiangella sp.
GATGCCGCCGGCCCGTTGGTCTTGAGCTCAATGACATGCAGCACCAGTTCGTTCGACCAGGCCAGGGGACCGTGCTCGATTTCATTGACCACCTGCCCGGCGTCATCGAGCAACAAGGCATCGGCCATGGGTCGCACCGCCAATGTCGCGGTATCGACGATCATGTATTCCAGCTCGATGCCGTAGCCGGTAAAGGCATGCAACTTGAGCTGCGGCGTGACCGGATCAAGAATCGGCATGGCAGCTCAGCCCTGACCCAGCTTGCGCAGGGTCACGCGCTTGAGGACCACGCCCATGATTTCGCGGTACAGGGCGCTCTTGAGCACAGCATCCTCCACGCCGGCATCGACCGACGGATTGTCGTTGACTTCAATGACCAGCACCTTGCCGTCGACTTCCTTCAGGTCAACCCCGTACAGACCCTTGCCGATCAGACCGGCAGCCCGGACCGCGGTCTGAATGACGGCCTCGGGCGCCTCGCCGATGCTGATGGTGTCGGCGTTGCCCTGGTGCTTGTTGTTGCCTTCACGGTGAATGATCTGCCAGTGTCCGCGGGCCATGTGATAGCGGCAGACATACAACGGCCTGCCATCGATCAGGCCAACCCGCCAGTCGAACGCCGTCGGCAGATATTCCTGAGCGACGACCAGGTCGGAACTCTTCAACAGGCGGGCGACCGCCTCGCGCAACTCACCGGGCTCGTGAACCTTGACCACACCCAGGGAAAAAGCGCTGTCCGGCTGCTTGAGCACCACCGGCAAACCGAGTTGCTGCTCGATTTCGCCGGCATTGTCGCGGTGAACCAGCATGGTCTTCGGCGCCGCGACATTGTTGCGCTGCAGCAGCTCAGCCAGGTAGACCTTGTTGGTGCACTTGAGAATCGAGTCTGGATCGTCGATCACCACCAGGCCTTCGGCTGCAGCGCGGCGGGCGAAGCGGAAGGTATGGTGATTGACCGCAGTTGTCTCGCGGATGAACAGGGCATCAAACTCGGCCAGGCGACCGATTTCATCGGGGCCGATCCGCTCGATATTGAACCCCAGTTCCTCACCGGCACGCTCGAAGTTGCGGATGGCTTTTTCATCCGAAGGTGGGTCGCTTTCCTCCGGATTGAGCAGGAGGGCCATGTCGAAACGACTGTTCTTGCGTGTCGATCGACGCGGCCGTTTGCCGGAAAAATACAACTGCGCCGCTTCACTGACAAAGTTCAAATGAGTCGTTGGAATATCACCAAAGGCGATTGTGCCCAGACGTTTGAGTACCCAGCCCTCCGCCACCCGCTCGAATTCCGCCCGCAGCAGCGGCGCTGGAAACAGGTTGAACAGGGCACGGGCGAGCCGCTCGTAACGCTGCGCCAGATTGCGGCCGAAATAAAGACTCAGGGTGAAGCGATCCGACTGCAGCGGTTTCAGGCTCGAACCAATCAGTCGGCCCAGGTCGGCTGATGACAACCTGATCAGGTTCTGCGACTTGAAGTCCTGGATAGTGGAGATCGACGGCAGTGGTTTGTGCCCGCGTGCTGCGGCCAGCAGAGAGACGTAGTAGCCGTTGGCCTGGTAACGATAGCTGCGGCACAGGTTGTAGACACGGGCCGATTTGAGTTCCGAATAAACCGGGTCGGTCAGGTAGTCGCGGGCGGTGAGTTTTTCGACCCCGTTGATTTCAAGCGGCCAGTCCTCGAGCCGGCTGACGACGATTAACTGGCGCATGGGCGAATCACCAGCAGGTTGGCGTCATAGGTCAGTGCGCCCAATAAAATGGCGCCGATCACCCGGTCGATATGGATGGGATAGTTCTGACTGCCCTGCGGATTCGGATGCAGCGGGTCGGCAATCAGAATCTCACTGGTTTCCGGAACGTAGCCGGTCAGCAGCACGAAGTGGCCGACCGGCTCGCCGCGCACGTCGTCATCGGCGTCGTCCGGTCCCCATTCTCGTGCCGAGCGGTAAAGGTAGGTCGCGCTCAGACCGGTCAGGATCGGCTCGCCACGAGCCAGCAGTTTCCGCAGCAGGGCGCGATTTAGATCGATAAAGCGCAACTGGCCGCCGGCAGCCAGAAATTCCAGGTAACCGTTGGTGGCCCTGGACAGCCGGGGACGCTGTTTGAACTCAGCCTGCCGCCGCAGCTTGTCGGACAGATCAATGAGGGGATCTGCAAACCAGGTCGGATCGAACACCTCCAGATTGTAGGTGTAGATCCGGGCCGAAAATCCGAGCGCGAGCGCGTGGTCGGCGAGGAAAACATCCAGCGTGCCGCCGTGGTCGAGGCGCTGAATCTCATCAATCAGCTGACTCAGCTTGATTTCATGTCCGTAATGCCGGTACAAGGCGTGCAGGCAGGTGGGGCCACAGGTGGTTGTGTCCGGCTGCGCATCAATCAGCAACTCGGCCGGCAAGGTGATAGACATGGTATTAGAGGTCTCTGCGTTATAGTAATTTCGATCATGCAATTATGCCTTGGTTCCGCAGCATACACCGACTGTCATCCTCGGGCACAGCCGCTTCCCCGGGCCAATTTTTCGGTACACTTGCGCCCTGCCACTGACCAGGTCACACCATGACCCCCGAACAGAACGATTTATTCGCCGACGAACCGGTCGAGCATGTCGAGCGTGATGGCGTTGATTACGCGCTACTGGGTACGGCTCACGTCTCCCATGCCAGTGCTGAGGCCGTTCGGCGCCTGCTTGAGAGTGGCCATTATGACGCGGTGGCCATTGAATTGTGCGACTCGCGCCTGAAAGCGATGACGGAACCGGACAATTGGCGCGATCTGAACATTTTTTCCATCCTGCGCCAAGGCAAGGGCGGCATGATGATGGCTTCATTGGCGCTGGGCGCCTACCAGCGCCGCATTGCCGATCAACTGGGCATCGAACCCGGCTCGGAGATGAAAACGGCGATCAAGGCGGCCGAGGCAGCCAACCTGCCGGTCCAGATCATCGATCGCGAAATTGGCGTCAGCCTGCGACGCGCCACGGCCGGGCTGTCGCTGTGGAAGCGCTGGATGATGATCAACGGGCTCATCCTGTCCATGTTCAGCCGGGAAGAAATCTCGGAGGAGGACATCGAGCGGCTCAAGCAGGGCGACATCATGACCGAGACCTTCAGCGAATTCTCGGCAAACGCCCCAGAACTCTACCAGGCCCTGATTGCCGAGCGCGATCGGTTCATGGCCGCACGACTGCGCCAGGAAAACGCCAACCAGCCCGGACGCAAGGTATTGGCCGTGCTCGGTGCCGGCCATCTGCCCGGCACGGCGCGCGCCCTGCAAGGTGAGGATGAACCGGCCGCCACCGTGGCCGAACTCAATCTGCAGCCGCCGGCATCGAAGATATTCAAGGCGATTCCATGGGTGATCCTGGTAGCGGTCGTGACCGGCTTTGCCATCGGTTTTTCGCGCTCACCCGAACTGGGCTGGTCGCTGGTGGCCACCTGGGTGGTGATCAACGGCACCTTGTCGGCCCTGGGCGCCCTGATCGCTCGAGCCCATCCGCTGACCATCCTAACCGCCCTGGTCGCGGCCCCCCTGACCTCGCTCAACCCGACCATCGGCGCCGGTATGGTCACCGGCGCCGTCGAAGCCTGGCTGCGCAAACCGCGCGTGGGTGACTTCGAAACCTTGCGCGACGACGTCGT
>JBGTLI010000090.1:0-5696 GCA_041744195.1 Wenzhouxiangella sp.
TTGCCGCCCGGACGCAACTGGTTCAGGGGGTTGCCATCCAGCGTGGTACCGACCGGATCGTTGTTGGCATTGGCAAGGTAACCCCAGGGCGGATTGATGACCTGCGGCATTTCATTGCGTGGAATGATCGCATAAGGGGTCGCCTGACCGGGCTGCGGGCTGGGATCGATCAGCCATTCATGATTGAGCGTTCCGTTGCCATTTCTGATGAACCAGGGCGGGATGCCGCCATCCGGCGCCAGGCCATTCTGCAGATCGGCTCGCAGCGGCATTTCACCGCCGACGAAATAGGCGATATTGCCTTCGATATCGGCATAGAGGAAGTTCTGGGACCCGAATGCAAAGTCGCGCAGGCCCAACTCAAATTCTTCCAGACTGCTGGCCCGGCTCCAGGCGCGGAAAGTCGACAGTTCGAATGTCGGCCCCCAGCCAGTGTACTGAACGCTCAGGGCGGTATCCCCCAGCAACTGCACAATGGGCCCGTTGTTACGGCGCGGCACGATAAAGGTAATGCCACCGGCGTCATAGCCGACGTTAGCCCGGTTCACGTCATCGAATGTGCCATTGCCCGGCGTGTTCAGAAAATAGGACTGGAACGCATACAGAATCGGCTCGGGCTGGCCATTGTGCACCGTGTGTGTCGGCAGGCCGAAATTATTGACCCTGATTTCATCCTGGAAGACGTCGGTCACATCCAGCCGGTTGACCGTCGATCCCCAGCACAGGAATTCGTTGCAGGCCTGTGCATTGACCGGCGCGCCCGGAAAGACCACGCCGCTGACTGCCATCCCCTCATCACGAATGACCAGGTTCTCGTTCATGAAAATTGAGGGCGCTGTCAGACCCAGGTGAGGGTCGTTGGCAAAGAGAGGGTAGCCCGATTCGGTATGCTCACCGGACACGGCCCACCAGTTGCTGCCCAAATCGAGACCTTCACTGAAAAACGGCAGATCCTTGACGGCGTCGCGATAATTCCTGGCCATTTCCACCAAGTCAGGATCCATTCTGGGCATGGAACTGGTCATTGCACGGTCAGCATCCAGGTTTGCCAGTCCGCTGTTCAGCGATGTCGCAGCGTCGACGGCATGGGCCTTCGGACTGGCAGCGTCCGGGATGATGATGCCGATGCGATCGAAGAAATCCGGCACTGTGACGCGTCCATCGACCGGAATGCTGGCATTGAGGTCTTGCAGGAACAATGCGGTGCCGTCAAAGCCGACGATGTCACCGACCGCCTGGTAGGTCCCGATTTGTATCGTATTGCCAATGGCCGAAAGGCTTTGGTCGAATGAAAGCTGGAAAGCCAGCAACTTGCCGATGACCAGCGAGTCGACCGCCGACCAGGGTTCGGCCATGCTCAGTTCCAGAGCGCCATATTCAACCGGCAACGGGTTGGTTGCGAGGTAATGATTAACCCCGTCGGCGTAGGCTTTCAACCAGCTTTTTTCCACTGCACTGAGTCGGGTGTAGCTTGCCCAGGCCGCCCTGCGCAGTCCCAGGGTGCGAAGCTGGATATCGTTGGCCAACGCAGGCTGACCCACCAGTTCGCCCAGTGTGCCACTGGCCACGCGGCGCAGGAAATCCATCTGGAACATGCGGTCCGTGGCATGCAGGTAGCCTTGCACGAAAGTCACGTCGGTTTCGGTTTCACCAACAATGGTCGGGATACCGTCAGCGTCGGTAAAGACGGTGACGTTGTCGGTCAGACGAGGCACTTCAATCGACTGGGCCTGGAGAGCAGCGGTGGCAAGAAGGCCAGCTGCAAGAATGAGCATGTTCCGCATGGTTGGATCCCCGAATTTGTCAAAGAGCGCTGATTATGTCACAAGTTTCGCGATGGCATTCTCAACCGTATGTCAACCCGGACCGGTGATCGAACATCGCCGCAGTGGCTAAATCAAAGCTCGGTCCGAACGTCCAGCAGCTCCGGGAAAAAGGTCAGGTCAAGGGCGCGCTTGAGAAATCCAACGCCACTGGAACCACCCGTGCCGGGCTTGAATCCAATCACCCGCTCAACGGTTTTCATATGCCGAAAACGCCAGAGCTGAAAGGATTGCTCGACATCAATCAGACGTTCGCATAAGGCGTACTCGGACCAGAACCGGTCGGTGTTGCGATAGATCCTGACAAAGACCGGGACCAGCTCAGGTGTACGCTGGTGCGCTTCGGTCCAGTCCCGCTCGACACAATTGGCCGGCACGGCGTGTCCCTGGCGGTGCAGGTAGCGCAGAAACTCGTCGTAGATGCTCGGCATTTCGAGCGCCTCTGCCAGGCGCTGGTGATATTCATCGGAATGGCGAAACAGCTTAAGCATCTGTCGGTTTTTGTTCCCAAGCATGAATTCGACCAGCCGGTACTGGTAAGACTGGAAACCCGACGCATCACCAAAGATATGGCGAAACTGAATATATTCGCTGGGCGTCAGCGTCTCGAGTACCGCCCATTGATTGAACAACTGCTGTTGTACCGATTTGACCCGCGCCAGAATTTTCAGACAGGGACCAGGGTCGTCCGCAGCCATGTGCGCCATGGCCGCGCGCAACTCGTGGATCACCAGTTTGAACCACAACTCGGAGGTTTGATGCTGGATGATGAACAGCATTTCGTCATGATGGGGCGGGTTCGACAGCGGGTGCTGGGCGCCCAGAATCCGCTCCAGGTCCAGGTAGCTGGAATAGTCGAGTTTGCCGGCCAGGTCAGTATTGATGGAGTCCTCCAGATCGCGCTGATTGCGAGTCCCGGATTCGTTCTGGCCCTTCGCGTCGCGGCTTGAGTGGTCGCCGGTTTCGTTCATATCTTAAGGAGCCTCATTGGCAAATGATGAGTTTAACGCGCTGGCTCCGTCAGCGTATAATAGCGCCCTCCTGAATCGGCCGATTAATGATGAGCCGATCACCCGAATTCCAGGACCAACCGACGAGGTGTCAACATGGCGCGTACTGTCGCCGCATTCAAGGTGGACTATTTCCAGTTTCTGGGGTCCGATGGCAACTTGCTGGATAACCAGCAGGTCCCTGCCCTGGCCCGTGATCTCAATCGACTGAGCGAGCTTTACAAGCTGATGGTGCTGACCCGGGCATTCGACAAGAAGGCCGTGGCCCTGCAGCGCACCGGAAAGCTTGGCACCTATGCCGCCAGCCTCGGTCATGAGGCCGCCCACATCGCGATCGGCGCCGCCATGCGTGACGAGGACTGCTTCGCGCCGATGTATCGCGAGTACGGCGCGCAGTTCTACCGTGGCGTGAAAATGTCCGAAGTGCTGCTTTACTGGGGTGGCGACGAGCGCGGCAACAAGTTTTCAAGCCCAACCCATGATTTTGCATGGTGTGTCCCGATCGCAACCCAGTGCCTACACGCGGCTGGCGCCGCGATGGCGTTCAAGTTGAAGAACGAGCCCCGGGTCGCGGTCTCGGTCGTCGGCGACGGCGGCTCGTCAAAAGGCGATTTTCTAGAAGCCATCAATGCCGCCAGCGCCTGGAAGCTGCCATTGGTGCTGGTGGTGGTCAACAACCAGTGGGCCATTTCGGTACCGCGGTCCAAGCAGAATACCGCGGCCACGCTGGCCCAGAAGGGTATTGGCGGTGGCCTGCCGAGCATCCAGGTCGATGGCAATGATCTGATTGCCTGCCTGTGGGCAATGGAAAAAGCCGTGTCCGCTGCCCGTGAAGGCAAGGGCGCATTCGTGATCGAAATGTTGACCTATCGCCTGAGCGATCACACCACGGCCGACGACGCGCGACGCTACCGACCGCAGGAGGAGGTGGACGAAGCCTGGGAGAATGAACCGGTTTCACGCCTGCGCAAATATCTGATCAACCAGGGCGCCTGGGACGACACCCAGGAAGAGGAACTGGTCAGCGAATGCGTCGAGTTCGCCCAGCAGGCGGCGGACGAGTACATCGACATTGTCACCAACGACCCGCAGCCGGTTACCGCGATGTTTGATTACATGTACAAGGAACTGCCACACGACCTGGCCGAGCAACGTGCCTACGCCGAGGAATTCCCCGAAGACGGAGGACAGCACTGATGGCCCAGATCACTCTGATTGAAGGCGTGACCCTGGCCCTGGCCCGGGCCATGGAAGAAGACAGCAGCGTTGTCGTTCTGGGCGAGGATGTGGGCGTCAATGGTGGCGTGTTCCGGGCCACGGCCGGGTTGCAGCAACGGTTTGGCGACAATCGGGTCATTGATACGCCGCTGGCCGAAGTCATGATCGCCGGCATGAGCGTTGGCATGGCGGCCCACGGCATCAAGCCGGTGGCCGAAGCCCAGTTCTGTGGTTTCACCATGCCAATGATCGACCACCTGATGTGTCATGCCGGTCGCATGCGCAACCGGACAAGAGGTCGGCTGAGTTGCCCGATGGTGCTGCGTTTTCCGAGTGGCGGCGGCATCCATGCTCCAGAGCACCACTCCGAGAGCCCGGAGGCCCTGTTTGCGCATATGCCGGGAATCCGGGTCGTGATGCCCTCATCACCTTCACGGGCCTACGGCCTTCTGCTGGCGGCCATTCGCGATCCGGATCCGGTCGTGTTCATGGAGCCCAAGCGAATCTATCGCTGGCAACGCGAGGAAGTGATCGATGACGGTGAAGAGTTGCCGCTGGATGTCTGCTTCACCTTGCGCGATGGCAACGATCTGACCCTGGTCACCTGGGGCGCGATGATCAAGGAAACCCTTCAAGCTGCCGACGAACTCGAAAAGCAAGGTGTCAGCGTTGAAGTGATCGACGTGGCCACCATCAGCCCCCTGGATATGGACACGATCCAGGAGTCCGTGGAGCGCACGGGTCGCTGCGTGATCGTGCAGGAAGCGCCGCGCCATTGCGGTGTCGCCAGCGAGATCGCCGCCAACCTGGCCGATGCCGGAATCTGGAACCTGCATGCCCCGGTCAAGCGCGTTTGTGGTTACGATACGGTCATGCCGCTCTACCGCAATGAAATGAAGTACATGCCCAGCGTCCGTCGCATCGTGCATGCCGCTAATCAGGTTCTGGAGGTTTCATGAAAGTTTTTAAACTGCCCGATCTCGGCGAGGGCTTGCCGGATGCAGAAATCGTCGAATGGCTGGTTCAGGAAGGCGACGAGGTCAAGCTCGATCAGCCGCTGGTTTCGATGGAAACAGCCAAGGCGGTCGTCGAGGTGCCGAGCCCTTTTTCCGGCAAGGTCACCAAGTTTCATGGCCAGGCGGGTGACGTGATCCAAACCGGTGCGCCGCTGGCGGAATTCCAGGTCGAGGGCGAATCGGATTCTTCGGCTGAGCCGGCGTCCGAATCAGGAGCTACCGAACCCCAGGCCGCGGCCGAGCCTCATACGACCCGTGCGGAGCCTTCACCTGAGCCGTCGGCCCGCGACGAAGTCGAGGACATAACGCCGGCAGAAGCGCCGGTCACGGAAACGGCACCGTCTGATGAGCGGGCGGATACCGGCACGGTGGTGGGCAATGTTCAGTCTTCCAATGAAGTCCTGCAGGAACGCACAAGCTCGTTCGGCGGCGTCAAGGCCACGCCCGCCGTGCGCGCCCTGGCGCGCAAGATGAAGGTGGATTTGTCCCGTCTGGAGGCCACCGGCGCCGAGGGCGTGATCACGGTTTCAGATGTGCGCCGGGCTGCCGAATCAGGCGCTGCGCCGGCCGAACCGCGCACTCGATCTGCCCAAAGCATGTCGAAACCCGAATCGCGTCCGCCTTCGCGG
>JBGTLI010000091.1:0-3084 GCA_041744195.1 Wenzhouxiangella sp.
CGTTGCTCAAACCAGTTGAGGTTGCGAAGATGAGCCCGCACGGCCATCACGGTATAGAACATCACGCCAACGCCCGCCAAAGCCCGCGAGGGAAAGGGGTCGCCAGGCAGGTTGGGATTGACGATCGCGTGAGCATCCGGCAACTCCGGCCCTGGCAAATGGTGGTCAGTGACGATGACCTGCATGCCGCGCGCCCGGGCCATGGCCACGCCGGCAACTGAACTGACGCCCTGATCGACAGTGACCAGTACATCAGGTCCGGGCTTCGGAATCTCCCCGACCAGGTCGGTACTAAGTCCGTAGCCGTGTCGAAAGCGGTCAGGGACAAGCCATTCGACATCCAGCGCTCCCATCGACCGAAAGGCGCGGACAGCCAGGGCCGTACCTGTCGCGCCATCGGCATCAAAGTCGCCGACCACCAGGATGGACCTGCCCTTCATGATGGCGTCGGCCAGGATAGCGGCTGCCGCAACCAGTCCGCCCATGCCCGGCGGCAGCAGGCTGGCCAGCGAGTAGTCCGGCGCCTGGTGCAGGCCGCGGCCGGAAAAAATTCGGGCCACGACCGGATGGACGCCGGCCATGGCCGGGACTTCGACCCGGCGCCTGCGGATATTGACGACTCTTATCACTTGATTGTTGTCACTTGGCTATTGCCTCACTTTTGGCTCTCGGCGCCGCGACGCCAGAAACGCCAGGCGTCCATTGGCCTCACCATCCAGGCGCGCTCAGGGCTGGCAAGCTCCAGCGCGGGCAGACGCCCGGACTTGAGCCGGCGCCACAACGGCTTGAGCCAGCGGTCCAGGGTGGCCAGGTTCTCAGCGGCGCTCAGTCCCGGCTCTATCGGCCACTCAACCAGTGTGCCGGATGGCGGCGCCCGGTCCATGGCCAGCGGCACAGGGGTCATCGACAGCCATTGCGACAATGCTGTCAGTACCTCGTCCGAGGCAGTCACACTGCTGACGCGCCTTGACACTGATTCCCGCGAAGGCAATTCGCCTGCGCCCCAGAACCACAATCCGCCCGGTTGCCGGGTGGACGGATGTTCGACGTCCAGGTGCTGATGCAGGAGCATCTGGGCTTCATTGAGCAATTTTCTCCAGCGCCTGGCATCGTCGCCTGTCGGCAAGACATGATCCAGGCTGTGGCCAGCGACGGCCCATGGCGGAACGAACTGACTTGCAGGAGCCTGCTTGAGGCGAAGGTAACCGCGCCCGGGCGCAGGCATGTCGAATTGCAAATCGTTCTCGTCAAATAAGCGCTTAAGTTCGTGAGCCGCTGCGGATGCTGAATCCAGTTGTGCGCCTGGCTGCATCCAGACCGCGTTGAGATCAGGAACAAGCCTGACCGGATCAGCCCGCATCCAGGCGCCTACGGAATCGTCAGGCCGATCGGCGAGCCGGGTCAGCGGCGCTGGCGGCAAGGCCTGACCGGTCATCAGTACGGACTGGTGGTGCGCGATATCAAGGTTGCGGCGCTTTCCGCAGGCCAGGATGCGCCGCACCCGACCCGGCACCTGCTCCGCCTCGCGCAGCAAGGCTTCCAGCTCGGGCACCAGAATGACTATCACTGTGATAACGTAATTTCTCGAATGATCTCAAGCACCGATCGGAAGGGCCGGGAATGACATTGGCCACTACTGCTTGCCGCTGTAGGAAACTTCCAGGATCTCGTAACTCCGCGTGCCATTGGGCGCCTGAAACTCGGCCACATCGCCCTCTTCCTTGCCGATCAGTGCCCGAGCCAGCGGCGCGCTGATCGAAAGGCGATGCTCCCTGATATCCGCTTCCAGGTCACCGACAATCTGCCAGGTCACTTCCTCGGCGCCCTCTGCCTCTTCCAGCAGGGTAACGGTGGCGCCAAAAACCACTTTGCTGCCAGCATCCACGGTGGAAACATCAATGATGCGGGCATTACCCAGTGAAGATTCAAGCTCCTGGATGCGGCCTTCGATAAAGCCCTGTTGTTCGCGGGCTGCGTGATACTCGGCATTTTCTTTCAGATCACCATGCGCCCGGGCCTCGGCAATGGCCTGAATCACGGCTGGACGGTCAACTTTTTTCAGTCGGTTCAATTCGGCCCGCAGGCGCTCGGCGCCTTCCTGGGTCAGCGGTATCTGGCTCATGACGGCTCCTTCAATGCGTAAAGTTCGGCCAGGCTGCGCACGCCGCGCTCGTTCCAGTGATCAAGAGCCCGGAGCGTCGCCTTGGCGCCAGCGATGGTGGTTGAATAGTTCACCTTGTGCTGCAATGCCTGGCGTCGGATCGAGAATGAATCGGAAATCGCCTGACGCCCCTCGGTCGTATTGACAATATAGTCGATTTCATCATTCTTGATCAGGTCGACGATATGCGGCCGGCCCTGAATGACCTTGTTGACATAATCACATTCAACTCCATTTTCAACCAGGAACTCCCAGGTGCCTTCTGTTGCGACCAGCGTGAATCCACGCTCGATCAATTCACGCGCGACCGGCAGCAGGCGATCCTTGTCCGCATCACGCACGCTCAAAAAGGCCCGCCCGCTGGCAACCGCATCAATTCCGACCCCTTGCTGTGCCCGCGCCACGGCCGCGCCGAAGTTTGAACCGACCCCCATGGCCTCACCAGTCGAGCGCATCTCGGGACCCAGGATCGGATCGACACCGGGAAACTTGATAAACGGATAGACCGGCTCCTTGATTGAGTAGAATGGAGATGAGATATCCTCTACAACACCTTGATCAGAAAGTGTTTTACCAACCATGCATTTGGCCGCGATACCGGCAATCGCCACACCGGTCGCCTTGGCGACAAAGGGGACGGTGCGGGCTGCGCGCGGATTGACCTCGAGCACGAAGATCTCATCCCGGCGCACGGCAAACTGGACGTTCATCAGGCCGATGACTTTGAGGGCAAGGGCCATTTGGCGGGTCTGGCTGGCGATCTCGGCGATGATCTCATCGGACAGCGAGAATGGCGGCAGGCTGCAGGAAGAATCGCCCGAGTGCACGCCGGCCTCTTCGATATGCTCCATGATGCCGGCGATGATGACCTTCTCGCCATCACAGAGCGCATCGACATCGACCTCGATCGCGTGATCAAGGAA
>JBGTLI010000092.1:0-6416 GCA_041744195.1 Wenzhouxiangella sp.
CAAAAAACAATCGCATTAACATCAAATCGCGCCAGAGATGGAAAATCAAGCCGTCTATTATAACGATCACGATACCCAACGGGAAAGACCCTGATCCATCCAGATGCCCATTGTTCACTTTGACAAACGGCGATCGCTTAAAATATCCGGCTTTGACATCAATCTGAGACTTCGACCCCATGCGCGCCCTGAATCCCCTTGATCTTTACGATATCAACGATCTGCTCAGTGACGAAGAACAGATGATCCGCGACAGCGTCGCCCGGTTTGTCGACGAAAAAGCGCTGCCGTTGATGGCCGATTGCTTCGATCAGGGTCGTTTTCCTCATGAACTGATTCCTGAAATTGCCGACATGGGCTTGTTGGGTTCGAGCCTGGAGGGCTACGGTTGCGCCGGGCTCAACGCCGTAAGCTACGGCTTGATCTGCCAGGAGCTGGAGCGGGGCGATTCCGGGCTGCGCAGCTTTGTGTCGGTCCAGTCCTCGTTGTGCATGTACCCGATCTACGCCTTCGGGTCGGAAAAGCAAAAGCAGCGCTGGTTGCCGGACATGGCCGCGGGCAAGGTCATCGGCTGTTTTGGCCTGACCGAGCCTCACGGCGGTTCCGACCCGGCGAACATGAAGACCCACGCCCGACGCGACGGTGACGACTGGATCATCAATGGCGCCAAGATGTGGATCACCAACGGTACCATCGCCGACATCGCCATCGTCTGGGCACGCACCGAGGATGGCATCCAGGGCTTTGTGGTCGAAAAGGACTTCAAGGGCTACGAGGCGCGCGACATCCACGCCAAGATGTCATTGCGCGCGTCAGTGACCTCGGAGCTGTATTTCGACAATGTCCGGGTGCCGGATGCCAATCGATTGCCTAACGTCAAGGGTCTCAAGGGACCGTTGTCCTGCCTCAGCCAGGCTCGCTACGGGATCACCTGGGGTCCGATCGGCTCGGCCGTGGCCTGCCTGAAGGAGGCGCTCGATTACACCGCCGACCGCGAACTGTTCAAGCGCCCCCTGGCGGCCAATCAGGCCGTGCAGCTTCGTCTGGCCGACATGGCGCGGCGCATCACCCAGGCCCAGTTGATGAGTCTGCGTCTGGGCCGGCTCAAGGATGAGGGTCGGGTCCACCCTACCCAGATTTCCATGGCCAAGTGGAACAACGTGCGCATGGCCATCGACATCGCTCGGGACTGTCGTGACCTCCTTGGCGGGTCCGGGATCACGCTGGAGTACGTCGCCATCCGCCATGCGCTCAACCTGGAATCGGTCATCACCTACGAAGGAACCGAGACCATTCATCAGTTGGTCGTCGGGCGTGAGCTGACCGGCCTGAACGCTTTTTAGGCCTGGCTTTAAGAAAGGACACAGCGGTGAAGACCCAGGAGTTGGCTGGCAGAGGGAACGCGCGGCAGATCAATCGCGCTGAAGTGGTGGATCAAGCCTTTCTCGATCACCTGGATGGTCTGGCTGCGGCACCCGTGAAGCCCCGGGATGCCGGCGGCATTCCCGATCAGGATCTGCTGGCGTTGTTCGACAGCCAGATGACTTCGCGCCAGATCGATCTGATGGCGAGGGTCAAGCGTCTGGAAAACAAGGTCTTTTATACCATCGGCTCATCCGGTCACGAGGGCAATGCCCTGGTTGGACGCCTGACCCGGCATACCGATCCGGCCTTCCTGCATTATCGGTCAGGGGGGTTCATGGCCGAGCGCTATGGCAAGCTCGATGGCATGGATTTCGTTCGCGATACCTGTCTGTCATTCGCAGCATCCAGCTCCGACCCCATCTCCGGCGGGCGTCACAAGGTTTGGGGGAGCAAGCCGCTCTGGGTTTTGCCGCAGACCTCAACGATCGCATCGCACCTGCCCAAGGCGGTAGGCACCGCCCTGGCCATTGCCCGACGCAGTTCCGGCGGCCACAAACTGCCGGTGCCGGATGACAGCATCGTGGTGTGCAGTTTTGGTGATGCCAGCCTCAACCACGCCACTGCCCAGGCGGCATTGAATACCTGCGCCTGGACACGACACCAGAACCTGCCGTTGCCGATATTGATGGTCTGTGAAGATAACGGTATCGGCATTTCTGTGCCCACTCCGAACGGGTGGGTGCGGGACAGTATCGCAGGGCGCCATGGATTGGAATACCACTATGCCGACGGACTGGATCTGGCTGCCGGATTCGCGCCGGTGGCTCAGGCCCTTGAAAGTTGTCGCCGCCGCCGGCGTCCGGTGTTTCTGCATTTGAAGACCACCCGCCTGATGGGCCATGCCGGCACCGATTTTGAAATCGAGTACCGGCCTCAGCATGAGCTTGATGCCGCCGAAGCGCAGGATCCTTTGCTGCGGTCGGCTGAGTTGGTCGTGGCGCGCGGTCTGATGAGCCCGGGGGCGATCCGAAAACGATATGAGCAGTTGCGACAGCATTGCCTTGAGCAGGCTGATATTGCCGATGGCACCGCGCGCCTGACCACACTGGCGGATGTCATGGCGCCCCTGGGTCCCTGTTCCGGGGAGGCCGTCCAGGCCGAATCGGCCCGACAGGTGGCGATCGGGCAGCGTGTTGATGCGTTCGGGAGTGAACACCTGCTGCCGGAGAACCAACCGCCGCGCCACCTCGCCATTCAGATCAACCGCGGTCTGGCCGACCTGATGGTCAAGTATCCCGAAGCCCTGATCTTCGGCGAGGATGTGGCCCGCAAAGGCGGCGTCTATACCGTGACGCGCGGCTTGTGGGAGCGATTCGGACGCAGTCGGGTGTTCAACACCTTGTTGGACGAAACCAGCATCCTGGGGCTGGCCCAGGGGTTCGGCGCCATGGGCTACCTGCCAATTCCCGAGATTCAGTACCTGGCTTACTTCCACAATGCCTGTGACCAGATTCGTGGCGAAGCCTGCTCATTGCAGTTTTTCTCCAACGGTCAATTTCGTAATCCCATGGTCATGCGGATTGCCAGCCTCGGTTACCAGCGTGGTTTCGGTGGTCATTTTCACAATGACAATTCGATCACCGCGTTGCGCGACATTCCAGGACTTGTCATCGGTTGCCCCTCGCGCGGCGATGATGCGGTCAACATGCTGCGCACCATGATGTCATTGGCTCGGGTGGATGGCCGCGTTTGCGCCTTCCTGGAGCCGATTGCGTTGTACATGACCAAGGACCTGTACGAAAAAGACGACAACCAGTGGTGTTTCGCCTATCCGACGCCGGGTGAGTCGCTGGCGCCATGGGAACCCAGGGTCTATGCGCCCGAAGCGACCGATCTGCTGGTCATCAGTTACGGCAACGGGGTGCCAATGGCCTTGCGATCAGCGCGCAAGCTGGAACAGGAGTGCAAGATCAATGTTCGCGTAATGGATTTACGCTGGCTCAAGCCACTGGACACGACGACCATTGCCCGGCATGCCGGTGAGTGCTCCGCCATTGTCGTGTTTGACGAAGGCCGACCTGATGGCGGCATCGGCGAAGCCGTGCTGGCGGCACTGGTTGAAAGCGGGCAGGGCGGCAAGCCGATCAAGCGTGTCACGGGTGCTGACTGCTATATTCCGCTCGGAGATGCCGCCAACCTGGTTCTGGCCTCTGAAGCCATGCTGCACGATGCCTGCAGGAAGCTTGTCAACTGAACGGCGATCCTTCAGCCATCGCGGCAGGCGGCGAGTGGTGTCACCTGCTGCTCGTGCCGTGGGTCGATCGGCATTGAATCAATCCCCCAGGTTCCTGGGCGCTTTGGTGCCACTGAAACTGCTTGGAAGGGCGTCCGGGTTTGTAAGGCTTCTTGATGGCACAGGGATGGGGATGGATGCGGTAGGGATCGCACCGTCTTCCGCGACCCACGGCACGAGCAGCAGCCAACACCACTCCCCGTTGACAGTTTCGTGCAATGGGCAGGTTTGGCCCTAAACAAACTCGCAATCTCCTGCATCGGGGGGTGTCGGGGAAATCTCACTCAACGAGTGTCATACGCTGCTGGATCGAACCGACGACAGAGGTAGCGAAAAACAAAGGTGAAGCGGGGCCAAAGGGTTGTGTTTCGGCCACTGAGCGGGTGACGGTACCAGCTTGCGCAGCTTCCCCGGTTCCATACGGTCCGCCCCAGACGTTTGTGCAACTCCTGGTTCCAGTTCTTTTCCGCCCTGTCGGTGACCTCCAGTGTGTCGCGGCCGGTACGTTGGCACCACGCCAGCGCGTCAAGCACGTAGTTGATTTGCGACTCGATCATCAACAGCACGGAATTATGACCGAGCGCGGTATTCGGTCCGAGCAGCATGAACAGGTTGGGAAAGCCATGCACAGTCGTGCCCTTGTAGGCACGAGGGCCATCCTTCCAAGCATTGGCCAGGTCGCGCCCATTGCGTCCGCGAATCATCCCGACGGGAACCGGACTGGTCGCTTTGAAACCGGTGGCCAAAATAATGGTATCCACCTGGCGTGACCTGCCGTGGTCATCGATGATGGAATCAGGCGTGATCCTTGTGATGCCGTCGGTGATCACTTTGACATTGGGCTGGCAAACCGACGGATAGAAGTCGTTGCTCATCAGGACCCGTTTGCAGCCCATTTCGTAGTTCGGTGTGAGCTTGTTTCTGAGCGCGGGGTCGTTGATGTGTGTCCTCAGATAAGCGCGAGCCTGACGGCGATGAAAGGCAGAGAGGAAGGGATAACGCGTAAAAGCCGGCAGGCGCGATTCCAGGGTCAGAAAAAGGCCGAACCGAAACAGGCGCCGGACGAAAGGAAAGCGCCGAAATAGATCCCGGCGACGCGGGCTGATGGGCCGGTCGGGTTTCGGCAGAATCCACTGCGGCGTGCGCTGGTAAAGATCAAGACGAGCGACGTCTGGCTGGATTTGTGGCACGAACTGAATGGCCGAGGCACCCGATCCGATCACCGCGACACGTTGATCCCGAAGGTCAAGCTTGTCGGGCCACTGCTGAGAATGGAATACGGTGCCGGAAAAGGAATCCAGACCATCGATCGCCGGGGTGTTGGGACGCGACAGTCCGCCGATTGCTGTCACCAGGAACTTCGCGCAGCGGACGATACCGTCCTGATCGGTAATCAGCCAGCGCTTTTTCTCCGCATCCCAGCAAGCCTGGTCGACCCGGGTATTCAGGCGCAAGTGCCTGCCCAAGTCGAACCGGTCAACACAATCCGACAGGTACGATTGAATCTCGGCCCGCGGGCCGAAGTGTCTGGTCCAGTCGCTCTTGGGTGCAAAAGACAGCGAATAAAGGTGCGACTGGACATCGCAGGCACAACCCGGGTAACGGTTCATCCACCAAGTCCCGCCGACGTCGGCTGCCTGGTCCAGAATCACGAAATCGGTGTGGCCTCTCTGGCGCAGACGAATTCCGAGCCCCATGCCGGAGAAGCCGGCGCCCACGACGAGCAAGCTATGGTGACTGTGGATTTCTATCGAATCACACCCAGCCGCCGACCGACTTTGGTGAAGGCGTCGACCGCGCGCTCCAGGTGTGCGCGGGTGTGAGCGGCGGACACCTGGGTGCGAATGCGTGCCTCGCCCTTGGGTACGACCGGAAAAAAGAACCCGATCACGTAAATCCCTTCCTTGAGCAGTTCATCCGCCATCCGCTGTGCGAGCGGGGCGTCGTAGAGCATCACGGGCACAATGGGGTGGTCGCCCGGTTTGATGTCGAAGCCCGCCTCGGTCATGGCTTGACGAAAATAGCGGGTGTTTTCTTCCAGCCGATCGCGCAGGGCGGTTGATTCGTTCAGCATTTCGAACACCTTGAGACTGGCAGCGACCAGCGGCGGGGCCAGCGAGTTGGAGAACAGGTAGGGGCGCGAGCGCTGGCGCAGCATGTCGATGACCGGCTGCGAGGCCACGGTGAAGCCGCCCATGCCTCCTCCCAGGGCCTTGCCCAGGGTCGAAGTGAAAATATCGACCTTGTCCATGACCCCGTGGTACTCCGCTGAACCACGCCCGGTTGGCCCGAAAAATCCGGTGGCGTGACAGTCGTCGACCATCACCATGGCATTATATTGCTCAGCCAGGGTCGTGATTTCGTCCAGTTTGGCCACGTAACCGTCCATGGAAAACACGCCATCGGTGGCGATCAGGCGGGTCCGCTTGCCCTGGGTTTTCTTCAACGCATCTTCCAGCGCGTTCATGTCGGAGTTCGGATAACGGTGACGTTCAGCCTTGCACAGACGCACCCCGTCTATGATGGAGGCATGGTTGAGCTGGTCGGAAATGATGGCGTCTTCCGCTCCAAGCAAAGGTTCGAACAAACCACCGTTGGCATCGAAACAGGCGGCATAGAGAATGCTGTCGTCCTTGCCGAAAAAATCGGCAATGGTGCGTTCCAGCCGCTTGTGCAAGTCCTGCGTGCCGCAAATAAAACGAACAGAAGCCAGTCCGAAGCCATAGTCGTCAAGCGCCTGTTTGGCGGCGGCGATAAT
>JBGTLI010000093.1:0-10636 GCA_041744195.1 Wenzhouxiangella sp.
AATCACTTTAGAAGAGGGATGAGTGAAGCTCCATCACCGAACTTGCAAATGAAAGTAAATCAGGTGTTTGCGGGAATGCCCCTCAAATAGCGTGATCAGAAAAACTTCTATTCGCCTCAAATTAGATGCTCACTCTCATCATATCCAACCACGACAATGGTCCGGATGGGGGCATTGATATACGTCTGCGGCGCGGGCAAGAGCTTCACCTGGTTCAGTGCAAGCACTGGCGGGCGCGCAAGGTGCCAGTATCGACTGTTCGAGAGCTGTTCGGGGTGATGACGGCCGAGGGCGCGGTTGGAGGCTTCGTGGTGACCTCAGGTGAGTTCACGGCCGACGCTGTGGAATTTGCCGAGGGAAGGAATATCGAGCTGATCGATGGCACGACTTTGCAGGCGCGGCTCAAGCTAGGCGTTATCGACCGGGGCGCATGGCCAATCGACCAGCCAGCCGAAATTGCAACCGACAGCGCAACCCCGGACTGCCCCCGATGTAGATCACGCATGATCCGCCGAATCGCACGCCGCGGCACCAACGCCGGCTCAACATTCTGGGGCTGTCCTAAGTTTCCAAACTGTCGCGGTATTCGGGCTATGGGGGCGTAAACCGCCCTTGCGCTGCCGCCTGCGCTGCGCTGGTGGGCGAATTACACTTGGCAAATGCCCCGGGTCCGAGTCGGATGCTGCAAAGATCAATCGGTTCAGCGTAGCACGGCGCGGGCAAAATCTTCGAAATCGCTCAGGTGCTCGGTGGCGATGGAATGCACGATGCTCCAATCAATCTCTCGATAGCTGTGAGTTGCAATATTGCGGAACCCAACTGCTGCCTTCATCCGGCCGGCCAACGATTCGGCAAGCAGGCCGGCATCGGCAAGCCGGTCGAAACTCTGCCCCATGGTTTCGGGCGGCGGTTGATCAGTACCGGCCAGCACGTGTGATGCAATGTCCACGCACAACTGGACTGCTCGTGAGAGGTTGAGACTGACGATGTCCTGGGCGTCGAGGTCCTTTCTCAACGCATCGGCGCTGTTCGGGCACTTGTGTCGAATGCGCCCCAGGCAGCGGCGCAACGACTCCAGTTTTTCGTGGACTATTGTTGGATCCATGCCTTGCGCCGTTCAGCCAGCAAACGTTCGCGATACGGCAAAAAGTCGGCCTGGTCGAACAGGTGCCGGGTTACCAGTTCGGCATAATGTCGATTGTCACCGATCAGACGCTTTCCGCCGGACAGGATCTGCCCAAGCAGGGGTTCTCCAATGGCTTTCAGATCGACCAGGTCGATCGTCCGCCCACAGATCCCGGCCAATCCCCGAATCAGGGCCATCTTGCGATCGGCATCCAGGGGCTGGTCGCCGGCTACGGCAATATCCAGATCGCTGTCCGACTTCGCCTGCCCCTTGGCCATCGAGCCATAGACGATCGCTAGCCTGAGATCAACTTGTGCCGCGAGATAGTCGCCAATCCGGTCGAGTTCGGTTTGAATATCCATGATTCGAGTATAGCGTGGCACGCTGGGAGTAAGCCAGCCGACGGGAAAGCGCGAAGTACCGGCACCGAATCCAGGACAAGTATTGAAGGCTTCCGTGAAGAGCAAAGGCTCTATCGCTCTCACGCGCAACGGCTTCGTTCCAGGGGTTCATGTGCCTGACCGCGCAAACCGCTCTTGCACTCCCGCCTGCGCTTCGCTTGCAGAGCGAGTTTCTTATGGCAGACGATCAAATAGAAACCAGAATCTGGCACCCAAGGTACAGTCCAGCTTTGCTGGAGCTCAAGGGTGGCCTGAGTCGCGTTGCGCCTTGAGCCAGATTGGCAGAGGTTTGGAGACGGTCGCCGACCCGTAGAAGAACGTGCCGTGGTACGCGGGGCTGTCGGCCCAGTCGGTGTTGAAAGGTTGCAGGTAGATGCCGATCTCGCGTTCCGGCATGGCGGCGATGGGGGTGACCTTGCATTCGGGGGTGCATAACCAGGCCTGGCCACCGGACTGCGCATGTTGAAGGCGGCCAGGAGCGCGGCTGCGGCAAGCAATGACTTGTTCATGTGCGGATTCCGTTGGGGTCGACCCGTTGACCGTTTTTGGGCCAGACTGTCTGAGTATACTCTTCGGGCTCTGCCCGACCACTGGATGAGCGCCCGCAGTCCGAGGTCGGTGATCGGAGGTCATTGGTCGGTGCGTCGATGCGTCGGTGCGTCGGTGCGTCGGTGGGGAACCCGCCTGGCGCTGCAAGCGCGTGGACTGGCGTGTTATTGAGTAGAGCAGGATTTCACGCCGGCTCAATCTCAAGTGCGTGCGCTGACGAGCTGCCAGGCCAGCATGCCGACGAGCATGGCGATCAGGTAGGCAACGGCCTCGCCCGGGTTGACCACCAGTGCGGCAAAGCCGGGGCCGGGACAGTATCCGGTCATACCCCAACCGACGCCGAACAGGGAAGCACCGGTGAGCAGGCGGCGATCGATGCCGGTGGCCTGCGGCCAGGACAGCACCGAGCCGTCGAGCGCACGTTCGCGCTGGCGCGAGATGGCGAAGCCGACAGCGGCCATGGCGACGGCCGCAGCCATGACCAGCAGCAGGCTGGGGTCCCAGGCGCCGGCAACATCGAGAAAGGCCAGCACCTTTTCCGGGTTGGCCATCATGGAGACATAAAGCCCGGCACCGAACAGGATGCCGCCGGCAAGCGCGATGATTGATTTCAGGCTCTGGCTGTTCATGCGCCCACCCCCGCCACGTGGCGCAGCAGGTAGACCGTGATCATGGCCGTGGCAATGAAGGTGATGGTGGCCGCCAGACCGCGTACCGATAGGCGTGAAATACCGCATACGCCGTGACCACTGGTGCAGCCTGAGCCCATGCGCGTGCCCAGGCCGACCAGGAAGGCGCCCGGCAGCAACAGCCACCCGCTGTAACTGGTGCGTGGCTCGAACAGCCCGCCACTGGCGAGATGGGCGATGGCCGCGCCGCCGACCAGCCCGACCAGGAACAGCACCCGCCAACTGCGCTCGCCACGGGCCGGTGAAAGCAACCCGCCGACGATGCCACTGATGCCGGCGATGCGCCCCGAACCAAGCCACATGACCATGGCAGCCAGGCCGATGAGTGCGCCTCCGGCCACTGCAAGGGCGGGGGTGAATGACGTCCAGTCGATCATCATCCCTGTTTTCCGTCTTGCTGTGCGGGATTGCCGGGGAAGATATTGAGTGGCACCTTGATGTAGGCGGTGCCATTGTCTTCCGGCGGCATTGGCGAGCCGGCGTTGATGTTGACCTGCACCGAGGGAATGATCAGTTCGGGCATGGGCAGGCTGGCGTCACGCTCGTTGCGCATGGCCACGAAATCCTCGCGCCGGGTGTCGGCGCGTACGTGCTTGTTGCCGGCCTTCTGTTCGCCAATGGTGGTCTCACAGATCGGGCCGCGATGTTCGGGTGGATAGTCATGGCACAGAAAGGTGCGCGTGGCGTCGGGCAGCTCGTAGAGCTTCTGGATGGAGTCGAACAGCAGGCCGGCATCGCCGTCGGGAAAGTCGCAGCGGGCGGTGCCGAAGTCCGGTGCGAACAGGGTGTCTCCAGCGAAGACCGCGTCGCCGATCAGGAATGCGTTGCTGTCGGAGGTGTGGCCCGGGGTGGCGATGACCCGCCCTTCCAGAGCGCCGACCTGGAACCGGTCACCTTCTTCGAACAGACGGTCAAACTGGCTGCCGTCGGGCCGGAACGAGTCAGGCAGGTTGAAGATCTTCTTGAAGCGTTCCTGGACCGCGGTGATGCCATGCCCGATGGCGATCGGCACGCCGCCGAGCTGTTCGCGCAGCCAGGGCGCATCCGAGAGGTGGTCGGCATGGGCGTGGGTCTCGAGGATCCACTCGATCTGGAGTTCGTTAGCGCGGCAGTAATCGAGGATTTCGCTGGCGCTGCCGTGGCTGATGCGCCCGGCGCGGTATTCGAAGTCCGCGACCGGGTCGATGATCGCGGCCTTCCGGCTGCTCGGGTCGCGTACCACGTAGCTGAAGGTGCCACTGGATTCGTGGCGGAAGGCCTTGACGAGGGGTAGCAACATTGTCGGTCTCCTGGCGATGGAACTTTAGATTTCACGTATATTAGAATATACTAAATAAAGTTTCAAGCAGGAATTACAAGTCAAATGTGGTGGATGGGAGCATTGTTGATTGGCCTCAGTCTGGGCCTGTTCGGGTCTGGCGGATCGATCGTCACCGTGCCGGTGCTGGTCTACCTGGTCGGCCAGGAAGAAAAGGTCGCGATCGCCGGCTCGCTGTTCATTGTCGGTGCAGTCGCCGGCCTCGGCGCGCTGTCATTTCTGCGCAAGGGACTGGTGCACTGGCAATCGGTGCTGTGGTTCGGGCTGCCGGGGATCGCCGGAACGGTAGGGGGAGCCTGGCTGGCCGCGTTCGTCAGCGGCCGTTTTCAGCTGATTGTGTTCTCGCTGGTGATGCTGGTGGCCGCCGTGGGCATGCTGCGCAACGGCATGCCGGTGTCCGGTGCCGGGGAACGGCCACCGCGGGCGCGATGGAAGATCGTCATCGACGGTCTGGTCGTCGGTGCGCTAACCGGTTTTGTCGGGGTCGGTGGCGGTTTTCTCATCATCCCGGCGCTGGTGCTGCTCGGAGGGCTCAGCCCGGTCATGGCGGTCGGCACCAGCCTGCTGATTATCTCGGCCAAGTCGCTGGCCGGTTTCATGAAGTATCTAAGCGTGCTCGATGGCCTGGGCCTGGCCGTGGACTGGACCGTGCTCGGCCTGTTCACACTGCTCGGCGGGGTGGCCAGCCTGGCCGGCGGTGCGTTGTCGCGGCGTCTGCCCGAGCGCCTGTTCAAGCGCGCCTTCGCCATCCTGTTGCTGATCGTCGGCGTGTTCATTCTCTTCAATGCTTCCGGAGTGCTGACATGAAAGACCTGATAATCCGGAGCGTGCCCAATGCCTGTACTCCGGCCAAGGATCGTTATTGCGGAGGTGTTCCGGAGGTCGGGACGCTGTCGGCGCTGGCGGCGGCCGGGTTGCAAACCGTGATCGACCTGCGCCCGGCCAGTGAGTGGTCGGGGGTCGACTGGCGCGCGGCGGTGCACTCGGCCGGCCTGCACTTTGAGCAGATTGCCGTCGACGACATCGAGCGCATCGCCCGGCCGGAACTGGAAAGACTGTGGCAGCTTTGGACCGATGAGGCGCTATACCCGATGCTGGTTCACTGCGCCAGTGGCAATCGGGTGGGAGCGGCGCTGGCGTTGGCCGCTCATGAGGTGGCCGGTCTGGATCGTTCGTCGGCATTGGTGCTGGGTGAGGCGGCTGGTCTGACCCGGTCGCGAGAGGCCGTCATTGCCCGATTGCACAGGCGATGAGCGTTGCGCTATGTAAGGGGTGAACTCAATTAGGCTGGGCACCAGCCGCTCATTGCCGCGGTGCAAGAACACATGATGCCCCTCGTATGATTCGCGGGATTGTTCGCTTCCATTCAGGTTTACCGCCTTCGCGTCTTGATGATTGCCGTTACGCGGCCATCTTTCGGCACTGGTCCGCACACTTCCGACAAGCCTCGGCGCATTGGCGACAGTGGTCATGGTCGTGCTTTTCGCATTCGGCGGCGCACGCCTCGCAAACTTCCGCGCACAGGGCGCAGATCCGCGCGGCAAGCTCGCTGTCACGCGACATGGCACCAGCCCCGAGCCGGCACATGGCCGCACAGTCGATATCAAGCCTGATGCAGCGAGTCAGGGCACTTACGTTGTCCTCGTTCAGGCATGCGGACGCGCAATGGTCGCAGGCGTCGGCACAGGCGTTGCAGGCGGCAATGCAGTCTGCGAATTTTCCGTGGTGCATTGGATATTCTCCTCGTTTGTCCGGAAATCAATTCTGTTGGACGGGCCGACGGTTCTCCGTTCGGCTGGGCACATCCGAGGTCAGTGCGTCGGTGGTGGGTGCGTCAGAGGTTGAAAGGTGGGCTGAAGGTCAAGCGTAGTCGGGACTGCCTTTATCTCTTCCGGCTACATGGTCGGCGTGATAGCCGCCGCGCTGTCCCATGGGCTGATCTTTGCCGGTTGTTGTATCCCGACTGGTTTGATGTTCCATCTCGGAATTGATTTCCGCTCCGAGCAGAACAATGAACCCTGTAAGGAAGAACCACAACATAAGAATGATCACTGCGGCAAAACTGCCATAGGTTTCATCAAAGTTGCCGAAGTTACTGACAAAAAGACTAAAAATCAGCGAACCGGCAAGCCAGAATACTGTAGCGACAATAGTCCCCCAACTGATCCACTTCAGTTCAGGGCTTTTTCGATAAGGTGCAACTTTATAAACAGAAGCCAATGCAAACATGACTATCAGTGCCAATATCGGCCATCGCAGCAATTGAACAATTTTTTCCAATGTTGAAGGGAGACCAATTTTATCTATAAGGGCAGGAAAGACCGCTACCATGACAATAGCAACAAAGCCGACAAGAATGCCGCCTATCGTAAATAGAATGGTAACGGTATTTTTTCGGAAAAAGCCGCGATCATCTGTTTCGCCATACGCAATATTGACTCCTTCAAACACTGCCTTTGTGCCTTTATTGGCACTCCAGACACTGATCAATATACTCAAAATCAAACTCCAGCCCAGCGCTGATCCTGACCTTTCAGACTGCCGTTCCAGAATACCGCTAATCATTTGATGCGCTTGCTCAGGAAGGGCATTTGCTAGCTGGCTCATCTGCTGCGCTACCTGGGTCGGGTCCATTATCAACCCATATATTGAAAGGGCTGCTCCCAAAGCGGGAAAAAGTGCCAGGAAAAAATAAAAGGCAATTCCAGCCGAAACAATGGAGACATGATCTTTTGTCAACTGATCTTTGACTCGTAAGGCAACATCCTTCCAGCCTTTCATTGGAATTTGTGAGGGCTTTTCGGCCTGATGACCTCTTCCGTCTGTTGTAGTAGTGGCCATAGATGCAGTATCTGCAGAGGTTAAAAAAGAGATCACTGCCATCACAGTGCACCAGCGTCAAGGCTAAGTCAGAGAAGAACCCGCAGTCCGTTCGAAAGCGCACTAAATCACGAGTATATGGCTTCTCACCGGCGAACCAATTGACTTAGGGAGATCGGCTTGATGATGTGACCTTCGGCCGGGTCGACCCGACCGTCGAGCATATCCGCAATGATTGCCTTGGCCGCCGGCAGGCCCTGGCTGACTTGAATCTGCAGCAGCTCGCCACCGGCATGCCGCACCCGGTCATGGAACGCCATGGTGGCGTCGCGCGCGCGCCGGTTGAACCCTTCCACGCCCCAGTCGGCATGTCGTTTTGCGATCTGATTGGGTGCGAAGAAAAATTGCGGCTTCGGGCCTGGCAGATCGCGAGGCGGGGGTGTCGGCTCGGTGGAATGGGCCGAGCCTACTGTGCAGTCATGCCTCAGTTGCTCGCCAAAATGGTGGTGAATCTGGCGTGTCAGGTCCGGGTTTCCGGCGACGTCGACATATAGGGTGGGGGTATCGATCTCCAGATCGGTCAGGTGCTCATAGCTCAAACAGCGATCATACAAGTCGGTGCGCTCGACAAAGTCGAGGTTGCTCGGAGAAGTCAGGCCGACAAGTTCAATATTGGCCAGATGCTTCAGGCAGAAGGCGCTGGCATAGGCTGTCTTGCTCGAAGCGCTGGAAATCAGTATCCGCCCGGCGCCGAAGAACTGCTGGTCGTGAAGATAATCCGCCAGACTGAATGCGGTGATGAACAAGGGCCGATAGATGACGTGAAGCGGTTCGGAGCCTGTATCGTGAAAGTCGTCCCCGTCGGTGCGTTGATACCAGTTGTAGACCTCCGGTAAGGGCTGCCGATGGTCGCTGTCATCGCGGAAACTGTGTTGTCCGACCTTGCCCGGGCGAACCTTTAGATGGGTGGCGGTGGGGAAGTAGCCAAAGTAACGCTGCCCGGTTTCGACTTCGGCGACGGCCGAATCGACCACATCGGCGTAGCCCCAGACCGGCATCTGGCCCCAGCCGGACGCGTTGACCGGGAAGAAGTCCCAGTACTTCATCGCCTCGCCGAATGCGGCGTAGGTGATATTGTTGGTCGTCAGGCCAAACAGCCGCAGTCGCAATACGACCTCATTCTCGCCAGCCTCCACCGGGCCATCGTCTTCTGCCAGGCGCAGGTCGGTGAGTTTCTGCCGATTCATCAGCAAACGGGTGCAAACCTCGTAATCAGTCATCATCGCTACTCCTCGCAATCGTGAACCTGGCGCTTGTTCTTGACCAAGGATACCGCCTGTCTGATCGGCAGTCGCGTCGGCTGATGAGGTGATGCCCCCACCTGGCGAGCGGACCGACCCGGTCAATGGCGAACTGAACGACCCAAACAGGTCGCTTGGCAGGGGAACGACCGGACTTCGGGATGGTCTGACCGGCGTTATTGCGGATTCCGGTCTTTGGGGTATTGAGCATCGTGAAAGTAAATGAATTGATCCTGATGGCAATGGCTGGCATGGTCATCGTTGCTGGTGTTGCTCCCGCACGCGCCGATGATGGCGCCCAGGGGTTTGCCGCCTGCCTGGACCAGCTTGCAACGGTGGCACGTGGTGAAGGCCTTCCCGGAGAGCTGATTGACGATGTGCTGGCCGGGCTCGAATTCCAGCCCCGGGTGGTCGAGCTTGATCGGGCTCAGCCGGAGTTTCAACAGACCTTTGCGGCCTACCTTCGCAGTCGTGTCACTCCGATTCGCATCGAGCAGGGCCGGGTACTGCTGGTCCGGCATCGCGAGTTGCTAGACGACTTGACGCGAGAATACGGCGTGCCGGGCCATTACCTGGTCGCACTGTGGGGCATGGAGTCCGACTTCGGGCGTGTTACCGGCCGAATGCCGATTCTGGACTCGCTGGCGACCCTGGCCTGTGATGCACGCCGCAGCGGCTTTTTTCGCGACGAGTTGATGACCGCGCTTCGCCTGATGGAACGTGAATCGCTGCAGCCTTCGGCGATGCTCGGATCCTGGGCCGGTGCCATGGGTCAGACCCAGTTCATGCCTTCGGCCTATTACGCCCATGCCGTTGATGGCGATGGTGATGGCCGGATCGACCTGTGGCGCAGCCCGGCCGATGCGCTGGCCTCCGGCGCCAATTTACTTGCAAGCCTGGGCTGGAACCGGGGCCAGCGCTGGGGCCGGGAGGTCAGCCTGCCGACTGACTTTGCGTTCGAGAAAAGCGGTGTTGAGCAACCGCGCGCACTGGCCGACTGGGCCAAACTGGGCGTGCGCCGGGCCGATGGCGCTGCCCTGCCGATCGCTGACATGAGCGCACGTTTGCTCCTCCCCTTGGGCCATGCCGGCCCGGCGTTCCTGGTCTATGAAAATTTCGACGTACTGCTGGGATGGAACCGTTCGAGCTCGTTCGCCATCGCTGCGGGCCACCTGGCCGACCGCATTTCCGGGGCCGGTGCGTTCCACGCTGACATGCCGGACGATGGGGCCATGGCCATTGCGGAAACGGCCATGCTGCAGCGGCGGCTCGCTGAACTGGGCTACAGCCCGGGCGAGGCCGACGGAATCCTGGGTCCGGCCACCCGCAGCGCGTTGCGGGAGTTCCAGCTCGACCGGGGCCTGATTGCCGATGGGTATCCAGATGAACGAACCCGCTCGGCCCTGACAGAACCAAGCGATACATCGGCCGGTCGTTCTGGAATGTGAACCAATCAGAGGCCGGCTCCATCCGCCTCTCATCAAACAAATTCAAACCCAATCGCGCGGAGACGCAGGGACGCAGAGGAAAAAGGCACTTGACTGCTTTTACTTCAGCGCCTCAGCGTCTCTGCGCGAGAAAGTTCTTGCATGTTTGCTGCGCGACAGCGGGCCCGGTTACGGGGTTGGAGACTCCGTGGTCACTATCAGTTCGTTCCGAATCGCGATGGTTCTCAAGGCGTTGATTCCCGCCGTTTGTTCAGGCGTATTGTAATGAGACGTTACAGGTGATCGAGAACCCCCTGTCGAATGCTTGTTCCGATTTCGGTTCCAGAATTGAAAATGACGACCAGCACATGACAACATCTTTGAAGTCCGGCAATGTATGATTCCCGCCGACCATTGGCTCAGCAGCCATAGCCTTTTCAGTGGACAAACAAACCCTGTCGCTCCGGCTCCATTGGAACCACCGCCATTCAATCGCTCCGGCGCTTGCCAAGGTGCTTACCTGGCCACCATTAGTAGCCAGCGCGGGTTGAAAGTGCCTGAATTAGCTTGAAAGACGCGCGATGACCGGATTGGGCGGTTTTTTCCGTTATAGGTGAATGATGAGTCACTGTTATGGTTTGGTAAGTCGAAAAGTTCCGGATAACGGGACGTCACAATTGGGAGACAGTTCATGATTTACAGGTTGATTTTCATGCTTGCCGGGATAGCCGCTCTGTGGCTGTCAGACGCAGTGCATTCTCAAACATCATCATCTTTGGAGGACCACGGCGGCGTTCATCTGGCAGAGCAGCTGGTGGTGGAACAGGTTGACGAAAACGGCGATGCCGTGCGCGGGGGGTCTTCCAGCACCGGCTGGGTCAACGTTTTGGGTCTCGAGCTTCGCGGTCGCACCGGACCATTTCAGTTCCAAACGGGCGACAATACCGGTGCCTTGTGGTGCACCGGTGGCAATGAACGCTTTGCCGATGCGCGGCTTGATCTGCC
>JBGTLI010000094.1:0-4156 GCA_041744195.1 Wenzhouxiangella sp.
TTTGGCCTGGCCCTGCAGTTCGCGCCAGCGCAAGGCGATCAGGCGCGCCTCGTCCTCGCGATAGCGGGTTTTCAGTGTGCGGTAGCGTTCGGCCGACTTGGCCTGGCGGCGAAGCTTGTCGAGTTGCTTGCTGACTTCTTCACGTAAATCACGCAGGCGTTCCAGGTTTTCGCGGGTGTGGCGAATACGGTTTTCGGTTTCTCTTCGACGCTCCTTGTAGCGGGAAATGCCAGCAGCCTCTTCAAGGAAGCCGCGCAGCTCTTCCGGCCGCGCCTCGACAATCTGCGAGATCATGCCCTGCTCGATGATGGCGTAGCTGCGAGGGCCCAGGCCGGTTCCCAGAAACAGGTCGGTGATGTCTTTGCGCCGGCAGCGGGTTCCGTTGAGGAAATAGGCCGATTGACCATCGCGGCTGACCTGGCGCTTGACCGAGATTTCACTGTAGCCGGAATACTCCCCACCTGCCCGGCCGTCGGAATTGTCGAACACCAACTCGACGGTGGCCGTGGCAACTGGCTTGCGCGAACTCGAACCGGCGAAGATCACGTCGCTCATGGACTCGCCCCGCAACTGGCGGGCGGAGCTTTCACCCATCACCCAACGCACGGCGTCGATAATGTTCGATTTGCCGCAACCATTGGGTCCGACAATGCCCATCAGGTTGGATGGAAACTTGACGGTGGTTGGCTCCACGAAGGATTTGAAGCCCGAAAGTTTGATCGCGGTCAGTCGCATTGACGCTTTATACCCGAGTGATTTGATTTAATCTATTGTGTTGAACAACTAGCCAAAGGTGACCCGAACATGCCAAGCCAGCCCAGCAGGGAACTGGAGGTTTTTCCCAACCCGCAACCAGAGCGGGATTATACCATTCGGATTCGCATTCCCGAGTTTACCTGTCTGTGCCCGAAAACCGGCCAGCCGGATTTTGCCGACCTGACACTGGAGTACGTGGCCGATCAATTGTGTGTCGAGCTCAAGGCGCTGAAGAACTATATCTGGAGCTTTCGCGACGAGGGGGCATTCCATGAGGCGGTGACCAACAGTATTCTCACCGACATCGCGGATGCCACCCAGCCACGCTTTATGCGGTTGACCGCTGATTTCAACGTTCGCGGCGGAATCTACACCACGGTGGTTGCAGAACACCGGAACCCGGCGTGGCAACCCCCGCCTTCAGTATCCTTGCCATGAACAAAGGCCGCCGTTAATGAGCGCCGTAGCCAACGGCGCTCATTACACCCACCTTATTTGCCAACCCCGTCGTTGCCAACCTCGTCCAGCGGCAGCATCGGTGTCACTTCAGCGGCATCGTAGAGATCCTCAACCAGGGCTTCAATGCGCTGGCGCACCAGGTGCCGGGCGATGGGCTCGCGAACCTCTTCCAGGTCGGGCACGATGATCGGTCGGGTTTCGGTGACCCGCAACACACGCCAGCCCTGGGGTGTTTGCAAAGGCAGACCGACAACGTCACCCTCGCCTGTATCGCTCAACAGCGCAGCGATATCGTCAGGCATCTGGCTGCGATCCACCCACAGCGGTTCATCGACAGGCAGGCCCGTAGCGCGTGCACTGGCGATCAATTCCGCGAATGTCGTTTCGCCGTCCTCAACCCGAACCAGTTGGGACAGAGCCTCGGACTGATCGCCATACAGGATGGTCTCGACCTTGAACTGGCGATCGCCGGCCCGTTCCAGTTGGGTGTAGTAGACGGCTTCGATATCCTCTTCGGTGACCGGATGGTCATGATAGACCTGGTCGAAGTAGCGCAATTGCAAACTCTCCAGGTCACTGATCAACCGTCGCGCACGAACCGGGGCCTCCTGATCCATGCCTTCCTGACGGGCGGCATTGGACACCGCCCGCAGACGAATCAGTTCCTCAAGCAAATCCCTCATGCCGGCGTGATCCTCCTCGGCAACGCCGCGCGAGGCCATCATGTACTCAAGCATCGGCAAAGTAACCGGATGCCCGTCCACCAGCACCAGGATGGTATCGTCTTCGTGGATCAGGGGGGAGTCATGGCTCTGCGTATTACAGCCGGAAAGGACGAAAACAGTGCAAATTATCAGTAACTTGAACTTCATTAGAGTGCCTCAATAGTTAGTGCGTGAATATCGGTTTGCATCAAATCCCCCAGAGCCGCATAAACGCGGCGATGCCGGGCCAGCCGGGGCAGGCCATGAAATAGTGGGCTGGCGATCTCGACCCGGAAGTGGCCGCGGCCGTCGCGTGCTCCCGGATGACCGACATGCAAGTGAGATTCGTCAATGACTTCCAGTTTTTCAGGCGCCAGCGCCTCCTCCAACCGCTCCCGGATCATCATTACCCGCTCTGCAGTCATGGCAAAACCGCCTTGAAAGGCTTGACCTCGGCTTCCAGCCAGGCGCCGGCCTGAATATACGGGTCGGCATCGGCCCAGGCGCGGGCCGCTTGAAGGGTGTCAAATTCAGCGATGACCAGCGAACCATCGAACCCGGCCGGCCCCGGATCGGCGGCGTCAATGGCAGGAAGTGGGCCGGCGACCAGCAAGCGGCCTTCGTCAACCAGGGCGCGCAGACGGGCCAGGTGGGGCTCGCGGGCGGTGGCTCGCCGCTCCAGGCTGTCTTGTGCATCGCGCCCGAGAATCATGTAGAGCATGGGGTCTTTAGCTGAATTGTAGGAAAACGGTATTGTACGCGTCTGGGAACGGCACGTTCCAACGTTAAAGACGGCAACGTTGGGGTACACTTGCCGGCTGATGAGCGACGCGCCAGAAATCCGGATCCTGCAGGCTGAAATGCCCTTTGCCATGGTGCAAGGCCAGCCTATGCTCAAACTGCCGGATGACTTGTACATTCCGCCGGACGCACTCGAAGTCTTTCTCGAAGCCTTCGAGGGGCCGCTGGATCTCCTGTTGTACCTGATCCGGCGTCAGAACCTGAATATTCTGGATATACCGATCGCCGAGATCACCCGGCAATACACCACGTATATCGAGATGATGGCCGGCATGAAGCTGGAACTGGCGGCAGAATACCTGGTGATGGCTGCCATTCTGGCCGAGATCAAGTCGCGCATGCTGCTGCCCAGGCCGCAGCCGGAGGAGGATGACGAATCCGACCCGCGCGCCGAATTGATTCGACGTCTGCAGGAATACGAGCGCTTCAAGCAGGCTGCCGCTGAGATCGACGAGTTGCCTCGTATGGAGCGGGATCTGGCGATGGCCTCGGCGGCAATCGAGGATCACGGCGCTGTTCAGCTTCCGCCGGAAGTGGACCTGCGCGAGATTCTGCTGGCCCTGCGCGATGTCATGGCCCGGGCCGAAATCTTCGCCCATCACCACATTCAGGCCGAGCCGTTGTCGGTTCGAGAGCGCATGTCCCGCGTCATTGATCTGGTTTCCCGAAACCAGTATGTCCAGTTCGCTGAATGCTTCGATCTGGAAGAAGGCCGCATCGGGGCAGTCGTTACTTTTTTGGCTCTACTGGAATTGCTGCGCGAGCATTTGATTGATCTGGTGCAGCAGGAAGCATTCGGCAGTATTTACGTCCGCAGCCCCGCCCAGACTTCAACCTGACTGAATTTATGGATATCGGATATTTGAAACGCGTGGTCGAAGGCGCCCTGTTGGCCGCCGCCGAACCACTGAGCCTCAATCAGCTCAACGCCCTGTTTCCCGATGAGGAAAAGCCGGGCCACGGCCTGCTGAAAGAGGCGCTGGCCGCCCTGGATTCGGAGTTTGAGGGGCGAGCTGTTGAATTAACCGAGGTCGGTAGCGGCTTCCGGGTGCAGATTCGCAGCCAATTGATGCCGGTCATCTCGCAGCTCTGGACCGAGAAGCCACCACGCTACTCACGCGCCCTGCTCGAAACCCTGGCCATCATCGCCTACCGCCAGCCGATCACCCGTGGCGAAATCGAACAGATCCGGGGGGTGTCACTCAGTGCCAATATCCTGCGTACCCTGCAGGAGCGCGACTGGATCAAGGTCGTTGGTCATCGCGATGTTCCCGGGCGGCCGGAACTGCTTGGCACCAGCAAGGCTTTTCTCGACTACTTCAATCTCAAGTCTCTGGATCAACTGCCGACCCTGGCCGAGATCAAGGATTTCGACAACCTCGAGCCGGAACTGGAGTTGCATCACCCGCTGACTCCGACTGACCGTGTTGGTCTCG
>JBGTLI010000095.1:0-7768 GCA_041744195.1 Wenzhouxiangella sp.
GACCTGCGACCAATCGGCAGGGCTCTCCGGCTCGACGACGAATAGCGGCCCCAAATGCTTAAGCTGTTCGAGAACGTCGCCGATGGCCCGCTCACCGGAGCGACTGCCGGGATTGGTCAGCAACAGGGTACGACGGGCCATGAATCAATAGATTCCACCAACTAAGGATGCCATCTGATGGTAGCACGCGTGCCACCCAGCCAGATGTCGCCTAATCGGGCATTGCGCGAAGCCTGGCCTCTTCGCTGTATGGTGGCACATCCAGTGATTCGCCGGCGCTGATCCGGGCCTGGATTCCCTGCCACCAGGCTGGCTGAAACAGGTCGCCATGGGCTTGTTCGATCAATGCCAGATGCGCCGGGTTCAAGCCCATGAAACGCGGAAACTGTTCCGGAAAAACATCATCGCTGTCGACGTTGAACCAGGGTTCGTCACTGAACTCCATCAGGTCATCGCGCGCCGGTGGCAGGCGACGGAAGCGACAATCGGTCAATAGCCGCAACTCGTCATAGTCGTAGAAGATCACACGCCCCGACCGGGTCACGCCGAAATTCTTCGGCAGCAGGTCTCCGGCAAAGATGTTCGAACGGGCCAGGTCCTTCAATGCCTGTCCGTAGTCCAGCACCGCCAGCCTTGCAGCCCGGTCATCTGCTTCTGCCAGGTAGAGATCCAATGGTCGCAAGCGCCGCTCGACATAGCAGTGCTGGATAACCACGCTTTGCCGGTCGATCTGGATACTGCGATCACACTCGGACTCGAGTTGCTCAAGCAACTGCGGCGAGAACTGGCTGATTGGAAAGCGCAGGTGCCTGAACTCCTGGGCGTCGATCAGGCGGCCGACCCGGTCATGGCGAAAGACCAGCCGGTAACGGTCGATGACCTGGCGGCGGCCAAATTTCTTGGTTGGCGCGAAGCGATCCCGGATCAACTTGAACACCAGCGCGTACGATGGCAGCGTGAAAACCAGCATCACCAGCCCGCGCTGACCATCGGCCTCCACCAGGGGCTCATTCGGGCGCAGTTCGAGATGGCGAAAAAATGACCGGTAGCGTTCAGTCTTGCCCTGCTTCGCTCTACCCAGCACGGTATAGAGTTCATCGACCGGCTTGTCCGGCAGCAGCGTCCGCAGGAAGACAACCGTATCGCCGACCGTCGGCAAGTCGGCGAGAAAATAACTGAAGGTGTAGCCGAAAAGAATACTGACCTGCTGTCGTCGGCTCAGCAAAGCATCTGCACGCAACCCGGCATCATCCCGGCACAGCGCGATAACGCACGGCAGGTAATGGTTGGCGCCGAAGGCGCGTCCGACCAGGTAGGCACGCCCCTCCCGGTAGAACACGGTTTCCAGCAACTCGACGGCAAGCACCGCCGACTCGCCAAGTTCTGCAAAAGATCGCTGCAACAACCGGGCCAGCCCACCGACGTCGTTCACGACATCGACATAAGGCACGCTGAAGGCGTAGTCGTTGAGAATACGCAGGAACGCTCGCGGCAGATCACCGCCGACCGCGTAGATGTAACGGGCTACCGGATGCGTGATCCGATTGGTGGGTTCGATATCGAGTGCCACGAACTCGATCGCCGGATCCACGCCGCGGGTCTTGAACATCCGGCGAGTGACGGTATTGAAAAAAGTCTTGTACAGCTCAGCATCGAGCTGGCCGTCGATCAGCGCACCATAAGCCGAACGGATATCACGCCACAAAGTGCGTGAAAACAGGCGTTCGTCCAGGTGTTGCTCGAGCCGTGATATAGCTTCATCGGCGGACGTGTCATAAAGCTCCAGCCTGGCGACTGAATCGGAGCGCATGCCCTTGCGATCGGCCTGCTCGAAACGACGACGTGCCCGTCGGGTGATATCGGAAAAGCTGGCGTTGTAGTCTTCGAACGCAGTAAGCAGCAGCCGAGCGGCCTCGGTGACAGTTTCGGAACGAAGATTGGCGCGATTCACCTGGTCCAACGTGCAAAAAACATGGCAATCATCAACGAATATCCGGGATATTCCGTTGCCCGGTCAATCATGCACTCCGCTGTCACGCCATCCGGAGGTGATGGGATACCGACGGTCACGACCAAAGGCCTTGCGCGAAATTCGCGGCCCCGGCGCGCCCTGGCGACGCTTGTATTCGGCACGGAGCACCATGCCGGCCACACGACGAACGACGGCCTCGTCGATACCCGTAGCCACGATCTCGGAAATGGACTGATCCTGTTCAACATAGCGCATGATGATCTCATCAAGTACATCGTAGGCCGGAAGCCGATCCTGGTCCAGTTGGTTGGGCGCCAGTTCGGCCGAGGGCGGCCGGTCGATGACACCCTGGGGGATGGCAGGAGATAGGGTGTTGCGCCAGTTCGACAGCGCGTAGACCTGCTGCTTGAGGCAATCGTTGATCGGACTGAAGCCGCCGCACATGTCGCCGTAAATGGTCGAATAGCCGGTTGCCAGTTCGCTCTTGTTGCCAGTAGCCAACGGCAAGTGGCCGAACTTGTTGGACAAGGCCATGATGATGTTGCCGCGCGCCCGAGCCTGCAGGTTTTCTTCAGTGAAGTTCTCCCGCGTCCCGGCGAACACCTCGGCCAATTGCTTCAATTGGGCCTGAAAGATGGGCTCGATCGAAATGTTCTCGTAATGAACGCCCAGCAAATCGATCTGTTCAGAGGCCAGGATCAGCGACAACTCCGAGGTATGACGCGAGGGCATCATGACGGCAAGGACTTTGTCCGGCCCCAGCGCATCGGCAGCCAATGCCGCTGTCAGCGCTGAATCAATGCCACCAGACAGGCCGAAGACCACGGATTCAAACTTGTTCTTCAGGACATAATCGCGCAGCGCCCGTTGCAGCACCCGGTAAACCACCGGCATATCCTCGACCTCGCCTGATGGCCAGTGACGGTAGTCATAACGGCCGCTGGACGGATCGAAATCGAGCAATAAGAGCGCTTCCTCGCACAATGGCGCCGGCGCCGACAGTTGCCCATGGCCGTCGATGGCGAGCGAATGACCATCGAACACCAGGTCATCCTGGCCACCGACGCAGTTCAGATACACCAGCGGCAGGCCGGTTTCGTCAAAGCGATCACTCAATATGCGGCCACGATCATGGTGCTTGTGCTGGTAGTAGGGCGAGGCATGCGTGGAGATGATGATCTGGGCCCCGGCATCTTTGGCGGCGCCAGAGGCCTCCGGTGTCCAGGCGTCCTCGCAGATGATCACGCCGACTCGAACGCCGGCCACTTCGATCACCAGCGGTTTGTCCCCGGGAACGAAATAGCGGCGTTCATCAAAAACCGCGTAGTTGGGCAGATCCCACTTGTCATAGAAGCCGACCACCTTGCCCTCACGCAACCACGACACCGAATTGAAACGCTTGCCCTGATCGGCACGAGGGTGGCCAACAATGACGTCGATTCCCGAAACCGCCGAGGCAATATCGGCCAGTGCCTCTTCGGTCCGGCGCATGAAACCGGGCCGAAGGACCAGGTCCTCCGGCGGATAGCCGGTCAATGCCAGTTCAGGAAAGACGATCAGGTCAGCGCCCTGCTGATCCCGGGCCTGTTCAATCAGCCTCAGAATCCGGTCGCGGTTGCCGGTGATATGGCCGACCAGGAAGTCATCCTGGGCAAGGGCAATTTTTAGCATCGAAAACGGCTTCCGGTTCAGGGTTCGGGGCTCAGGAAGGGGCCAGACGCCCCTTGAAACCTGAACCCTGAAACCGTGTTTTTACTTCAGGCGATCAGCCATGGCCGCGCCCAACTCCACCGGTGAACGGACCGTGGTGACCCCGGCTTCGTCGAGGGCGGCGTACTTGGCTTCGGCCGTGCCCTTGCCGCCGGAGATGATGGCGCCGGCATGGCCCATGCGCTTGCCTGCTGGCGCCGTGACGCCGGCGATGTAGGCAACCACCGGCTTGGTGACGCGCTCGGCGATGAACTCGGCTGCATCTTCTTCAGCCGACCCACCAATTTCGCCCACCATGATGATGCCCTGGGTCGCGTCATCTTCCTGGAACAATTCCAGGCAATCCACGAAGCTCATGCCATGAATCGGATCACCGCCGATGCCGATGCAGGTGGTCTGGCCAAGTCCGACCTGGGTGGTCTGAAAAACGGCTTCGTAAGTCAGCGTGCCGGAGCGCGAGACGATACCGACTTTGCCCGGCTTGTGAATACGGCCAGGCATGATACCGATCTTGCATTCACCCGGCGTGATGATGCCGGGGCAGTTCGGTCCGATCAGGGTGACATCGTCATACTGGGCCAGCGCGGCCTTGACCCGCATCATGTCCAGCGCCGGAATGCCTTCAGTGATGCACACGATGACACGGATACCCGCATCGGCGGCTTCCAGGATCGCATCGGCCGCGAACGGCGGCGGCACGAAGATCATGGACGCATCGGCGCCGGTCTCCTCGATGGCCTCATCGACCGTGTTGAACACCGGCAGGCCCAGATGATCCTGGCCGCCCTTGCCCGGCGTGACGCCGCCGACCAGGCGGGTGCCATAGGCAATGGCCTGCTCGGAGTGAAACGTGCCCTGGGCGCCGGTAAAGCCCTGGGTGATAACCTTGGTTTTGTTGTTGACTAGTACACTCATTACAAATTCCTTCAGGCGGCAGCCGCTTCCACGGCCTTGCGTGCGCCATCGTTGAGATCATCGGCGGGAATGATGGCAAAACCACTTTCTGCCAGCAACTTCTTCCCTTCATCCACGTTCGTGCCTTCCAGGCGCACCACCACCGGAATATCCGGATGGGTTTCCTTGACCGCGTTGATGATGCCCTCGGCGATCAGGTCACAACGGACGATGCCGCCAAAGATATTGACCAGGATCGCCTTGACGCTGTCGCTGGAGAGAATCAGCTTGAAAGCTTCCTTGACCCGCTCGGCATTGGTGCCACCACCGACATCAAGAAAGTTGGCCGGCTCGCCGCCAGCCAGCTTGATCACGTCCATGGTCGCCATGGCCAGCCCTGCCCCGTTGACCATGCAGGCAATGTTGCCATCCAGGGTGACGTAGTTCAGTTCGTGCTTGCTGGCGGCCAGTTCGGTCGGGTCTTCCTGCGATTCGTCGCGCATGGCGGCCAAATCCGGATGCCGGAACAGGGCGTTGTCATCGGCATTGAGCTTGGCATCGAGCGCACTCAAATCGCCCTTGCCGTCGATGATCAGCGGATTGACCTCAATCAGGCTGATGTCCTTTTCCATGAACAGACGGTACAAGCCGTCCATGATCTTGGTCAGTTGCCGGACCTGACGGGCATTAAGTCCCATCTGAAAGCCGATCTGGCGAGCCTGGTAGGGCATGAAGCCAGCCGCGTTATCGACCACGACAGTAACGATCTTCTCCGGCGTTTCGGCAGCCACTTTCTCGATATCGACGCCACCGGCGGCCGAGCCCATGAACACGACAGCCTTGTGAGCGCGATCAACCAGGGCGCCCAGGTAAAGCTCTTGTTTGATATCAGTGGCTTCGGCCACCAGCACGCTGTTGACCGGCAATGCCAGACCACCGGTCTGGTAAGTCTCGATCTTCATGCCCAGCATGCGCTCGGCCTCGGCCCGGACACCGTCGAGACTTTCGACCAGCTTGACGCCTCCGGCCTTGCCGCGACCGCCAGCGTGAATCTGGGCCTTGATTACCCATTCGGTTCCGCCGACTTTTTTTGCGGCCTCGACCGCTTCATCGGCGGTCGTGGCCAGTTCACCGCGTGGCACGGGAATGCCATAGTCGGCAAAGAGCTGCTTGGCCTGATATTCGTGAAAATTCATTGTTTAACCCTTGATTGTGATGCTGTTTACCAATTCGAAAAGAAAGGGAGTGGAATATGACATTTCCCCGGAACCGGCGTATTCTGGATCAGAAGTCACTAATTATCAAACTGCCTTTCAGCAGTATACTGTGTGCGGGGGATCCAAAGTGTGCCGGCGAGGATCGCGGGGAGCCCGCCCAATGGCCAAAAACAAGACTGCAATAAAAGGCTGACTGGAGAATAACTTGAAAGTGCGCACTTCACTCGTTGCCGACGATGGTATCGTTCGTCGCGCCCTGCATTACATCAACGGCTTGCGCATGATTCTGGCCCCGATGCTGGTGGTTGTTGCCCTGAGCCCGCTGACTGATGCCCTGGTGCCGACATACAAGGTCCTCATGACCCAGACTGCCGCGTTCACCTATCTGGGCGCCACTCTGGTGTTTCTGGGCGTTCACCTGCGAAAAACCATTCCCGCCCAGGACCTGGCCTCGTTCTCGCTGGCGACAGACCTGATCATCATCAGCATCATCCTGCATTGCTTCGGCGGCATAGAAAGCGGGATGGTTATCCTGCTCCTGTTCACCGTCGGCATCGCCGGATTGCTGCTTTCGCTGCGCACCGCGCTGCTTTTCGCCAGCCTGGTCACCATCGGCCTGGTGATCGACGCCATGGTCGCAGGACCGACCACGCCGGGTACCGCCGTAGCGGTTCAAGCCGCGCTGTACGGCATTGCCGCATTTGTCACCGCACTGGGCTGCTCTTTGCTTGGACGCTGGGGACGCGAGTACCAACTGCTGGCCGAGCGGCGCGGCCTCGATCTGGCCAGCCTTGAACAGATCAATGAACTGATCATCCATCGCATGCGGTCAGGTGTGCTGGTTGTTGACTCCAACCACAAAATCCGCCAGACCAACGAGGCCGCCTGGTATCTGCTGGGCAATCCGCCGGTGGGTGAGCGCAACCTGAGGGTGATTTCACCCCCGCTGTCGGAACGGCTGGAACGGTGGCGCCAGACCGGCAAGTCGGAAGAGGAGGGGCTGCTGCTCCAGGCCACCCAGGTGGCCGTTGTGCCGCGCATGCTGGCCATGCCCGGGCTTAATAGTGAGGTGACCCTGATCTTTCTGGAAGACACCTCCGTGATCAGTCGCCGGGCGCGCGACATGGCCCAGGCCTCATTGGCTCGACTGTCTGCCTCAATCGCCCACGAAATCAGGAACCCGCTTGGCGCCCTGAGCCATGCGGGCCAGTTGCTGGGAGAATCCGGGGAGTTGACCCCGGCCGATCGGAAGCTGGTCAACATGATTCTCAATCATTCGACCAGGATGAACGATATTGTTGAAAACGTTCTGAAACTGTCCCGGCGTGAAAGGGCCCGGGTCGAGCCGGTCAACCTGGTGTCCTGGACTCGAAAACTGGCCACTGAATTCCGGCGCTATCACAAATTGCCCGAGAATCAGGTGCGCCTGGAAGCACCCTCCGCAGCGATCATGGTGCTGATCGACCCGGGTCAGCTTACCCAGGCGGTCTGGAACCTGATGGAGAATGCGCTCAAGCATGCCAGGCACTCCGAAGACCGCCTCCCGGTCATCACGCTGCGGGTCAGTCCGATTCGAGGGCACCGCGAAATGGCGCTCGATATAATTGATGATGGTCCGGGCATCCCGCTGGAAAAGCGCTCGCAGGTTTTTGAGCCTTTCTTTACCACCCACAAGCAGGGGTCCGGTCTGGGCCTGTACCTGGCCCGCCAGCTTTGCGACGCCAATCAGGCGCCCCTTGAGTATGTACAGGTGCCAAATGCCGGCGCTTGCTTCAGAATACTGCTCAGGCGCCCCGATGCCTCAGGCAATACCAAAGCCGAATCTTCAGCGAAGAAAGCCGCAGCCTGATAGGATCACGAACTTGACAAGCTCGATAAACGAGTCAGAAGAGGAGATGGAATGACCCAGATGCGCGCCCTGGTGGTCGATGACGAGCCGGACCTGCGCGAACTGCTGGACATCACCTTGAGCCGC
>JBGTLI010000096.1:0-26426 GCA_041744195.1 Wenzhouxiangella sp.
ACCGGCGAAAGCTATCGAAAGCGAGCTCAATCCACTAGGAAAAAGGAGAAACAGGAACGAAAGTGCTAGGCAGGAAAAAACACTAACCGACCGGCCATTTTAATTGTCGCCGACCGGACAAAGTAATTGACGCGAGACACCCGGGATCAGTGAAGTGCTACTGCCTTGAAGGTCGCAGCCGGCGAGCATCAATGCGAGTGAAAGAATAGGCGCAGCGCCCATAGATGACAGCGGTGATTCAATCGCATAAACTGCCCGGCAGTCGGCTTTCATACCGCACGGCCTGGCCGTTGACAGCCGTAATTGTTCAGAGCAGTTCGAGTCAGGGGATGCTATCTGCATGTCAACCAGCAACAACCTAGCAGCCCGCAGAATCATCACCGCGACCATTCTCGGTCTATTGCTTTTCCTGGGCTCCAGCGCCTTTTTGTTCCGATATACAATCGCCTGCGAAAGCCTTCCCCATCTGGCCCATGACCGGATCGATGAACAAATTTTCATGGCAAACGACATCGATTCGGAAAACCTGGAAACCTTGATACGCCGTGTTGCCGCGGCATCGCAGCGCATAGCAGAGATTTATGGAACGCCTGAATCCAGACCAAGAATCCTTGTCACCTCAAACTCCAGAACGGCCGGCAAATGGGGCGCCAACAATACCGCTTCCATGCATCGAACACCGTGGCGTTCATGCATCATCCTCGGTCCCGATGGCCAGAACATCGATGTCATTGCCCATGAATGGCTGCATGCCGAGATCCAGCACCGCGTCGGTTTTTGGCGTTTCTTGATGGAAGTGCCAGTCTGGTTCGACGAAGGGGCCGCACTCACGGTGGACCATCGAGAACCATATCTTCCCGAGAACATTGAACTACCGGATGAGCAGATCATCGCAGTGCAAAGTCTGGTCAAAGCCCGCGACTTTTTCTCCGGAAACATTCGGGAAAACTACCAGGCTGCCCGCATGGCAGTTGCGCCACTGATCGACGCGACTCGCTTCTATGATGATCTCGGGCGCCTTGCCGACGGGCAGTCGTTCGATGACGTATTCATGCAATCCCTTGCCAAGTAGTGACCAGCAGCATAATAAGTCGCTCATGCTTCCTTAACCCATGGCGTCAGATAAGCGGCACAGCATTTTTAAGCTGGTACCGGTGGAGCTATCTCGAAACTGAACTTTAGCCCAAGGATGGCGCGACACACAGTTCGCAATCATTCCTGTGACTGGCGTCAAGTTATTGATTTAATTACCACTCAATGTAGTTGACTTTATCCGTTTCGGGCTCTAGCATCATATGTCTATTGGTGAGGGAGCGTCTTGCGATGTTGAATCTCCTGCTATTTGCCACCGCCTACAACGGCAAGCGTCAGTGCGTGGAAAGGGAACTGCAACGCGATGGCCGTCGTGTCTATATCTCCTACGGCGCCTGTCATGAACGCGTCCGTGGCGCTTGTTGCCCCCGACTTGATTTTCTACCCGCTCTTAAAGCATCGCTTACCGGTGACTCTGGCCGTTGCCGTGCCCGACCCCCGACTGAAAGCGCGAGCGGAATTCGAAATTTCAGAACAGACGTTGGATGACATCTTCCTAAGGAGAAATCGTGGCGGAAATTCCGGATCAGGCGGCACGCCAGCCAATGCGGCGGCAGATCAACCGAAGGAAGTCAACGTCTGTAATGCCTGTACTGGATCGCCTTTCCAATCAACTAGTGAGGAACTAACGATGAAAACGCAATGCAACCGACTGTTGTGGTTTGGTTCCGTAATCGCGGTTTTGGCCGTGATGACATTCACAACAAATGTACAGAGCATGGGTAACGAGTCATCCAGACCCGGGTCCGATATCGCTGTGATTGCTGCAGCCAAAGGGATAACTCAAGCCGAAGCGGCCAGACGTCTGGACTTGCAACGGGATATCGGCAAGCTGGAAGCCACGTTGATGGAAGTCGCCGAGGATATTTTCGCGGGTTTATGGATCGAGCACGAACCCGACTTCGCGGTCGAAGTCCGGTTCACTAACACTCTGCTCGGTGGTGCGATGGTTGACCAACTGAGCCGAGAACTGGCAGGTGAAGTCAAGTTCCGTGTCGACCGGTTTGATGCCAGTTTACGCGAACTGGAAGCCCTGCAGGAGAAGGTGGTGCTTGAGGCGCGCATGGCCAAAATTGACGTCGATTCCGACATTAATATCCGCGCCAATCATGTTGAACTGATGACCACTGATTTGCCAGCTCTTGAGGCTAGCCTGGACACGCTGCGTGTGCAACATGCCGAGACGTTGCAGTTGATTGCAGTTGACGCACTTGCGTACCCGGAGCAACCACTGCGAGGTGGTCGCCCGCTGTCAACCTGCTCAACTGGCTTTACTGTCAGGCACAACTCGACTGGTCAAGTCGGTGTTTTGACCGCGGCGCATTGCGGCAACAGCCAAACCTATCTTGATACTGGGCAGTCATTGCCGTTCCGCAGCGAAAAGCAATCTGGTAGCGAGGATGTCCAGTGGCACAGCCGTGCTTGCAACATGACCGTACCTAACGAATTCGATTCAGGCATGGGAATTCGGACGGTCGATGGGACCGTGCACCGCAATCAGCAGCCGATCGGTGCGATTGTCTGCAGGCATGGAAAAACCACACCGTATCGGTGCGGCAAAATCAAGGCCAAGAATGTTTGCCCTTCCTTCGTTCAAAGCTGCAGTAGCACGTTTATTCGTGTAGAGCCCATTTTGGGTCAACCGACGCCATTGAGCGCTGGTGGTGACAGTGGTGGCCCATGGTTTGTCGAAAACTTTGCATACGGCATTCATACCGGTGGTTTTTCAAACAGTCCGGACAAGTTCTATATGGCGATCAACTATGCGTCGGCTCTCGGTGTCACTGTACTGACTCACAACGGCCATACCGGCGCCGCACCTTCTGCGTCTGTCAATTGCTGGAATAATTTCGTTGGCGCGTCTCAGATTGACTGTTGGGCATCGTCGAGCGGCGGTGGTGTAGCACCGTACACTTATCAATGGAGCTACTGGGGCGATGCACCGCAATGGGGTAGCAGCTTCAGCCAAGCCTGGGCCGACTACAGTTCGGTCAATGGCTGCCCGTCCAACGGTTTCAATTACTTTTCCGTGCAGATCACCGATTCGTGCGGTCAATCCGGCTGGGGCAGTGCCCAGGCCGATTGCCCAGCCTGCGATGATCCCTTCAGTTGTCCAATTTATTGACCGGACAGGTTGCTCAAAGCATCAGACCGGCAGCCCCTGGCTGCCGGTCTACCTACTTCATGGCTGGAAATTGATTCAAGCCTTCGCAAACTACTCCGTGAACGTATCTCAATACCGGACGGATGAGAGCTTGCCACATGGTTCTGTCTGGGAGCAGACTACGCAAGCCAGAGCCCATTACCTACACTTGATCGCCCGTCAACCAATCAGGTGGGAGAACTGAGGATTCCACTTGCGCCGGGTTCAGGCGTAGACTATTGATCCCTGCGTTCTGGTCGAGGTTGCCATGTCACTTGTCCTGTATACCCACCCGAAATCGCGCGGCCGGATCGTACGCTGGATGCTTGAAGAATGTGGCGCCGAGTACGACATCCGTGTGCTTGATTTCGGCCCCGCCATGCGGGTCGATGAGTACCGCCTCATCAACCCGATGGTCAAGGTACCCGCCATTGAACACGATGGCCAGGTGGTGACCGAATGCGCAGCGATCTGCACCTATCTGGCCGATGTATTTCCCGATGTCGGCCTGGCTCCGCCGGCCAACCAGCGCGCCGCCTACTACCGCTGGCTGTTCTTCGCCGCCGGCCCCCTGGAGGCGGCAATTACCAACCAGACGTTGGGCGTGACTCCGACCGTCGAACAGCAGGGCTTTGTCGGCTAGGAAATGGGCTGAAAAGGCGCGACATCATGAAACGCATCGCAAGAATCAACATCCACATTGCCATTGCGCTGTTCAGCGCGTTCTCAATAGCAAGCGCACGACACAAGCCCACACAAGATTGAAGATTGCTATTGGCGAGTCTGACATGACAACGCGCATCCGGCACATACAAGCCCGGAGATCTCGTTACATGGATGCTACCCGGCAACCTGCCGCATATTGGCATCGTCACATCCCAAATCTCAGCACAAACCGGCAATCCAATGCTGCACGCTCAGCTCATTCCCAACGCGACGCGCAATCGCATCTCTATCACGGCCATTTCGTCCTGGGTGAGTTCGGCCAGCGGCCCTTCACTAAACACCGCACGGTCCAGCGCCCGCATCTTCTCGACCATGACCCATGAGCGCTTTTTCAGGCGCTGTCGGGGAGTCAGCTCGATCCGCATTGCCGCTGTGTTGGGCCAATACTGCGAGGTCAGCGGGAGCGCAAGCACGGTGTCGAAGTCTTCGCCGGTCAGAATGTCGGCCTGCATGATCAGGCAAGGTCTGACCTTGCCAACCTCGCGACCACGCCAGGGCCGGAAGCTGGCCACCCAGATCTCGCCACGCCGCATCACTCCCACCACTTTTCATCCGGATTGCCGCTACCGGCACGCTCTTCGCGTTCAATGCCCTCGATCCAATCCTCAATACCTTCCTCGGTGGATTCCCGGGATTCCCTGACCGCTTCCGGATCCGCCGCCAGGGCGCGCGCAGCCTGCTTCATTTCTTCGATCAGACGATCGCGCTCACGGCGCGTCAGGTATTCACCCACGGCCTCGCGAACCAGGTCGGAGCGATTCTGGCCAGTCAGGCTGGCCTCTTCGTCCAACCGTCGCTGCACCTCATCTGACAGCCGAACGCTCAGGTGGCTCATTGAAATCTCCTCCAGAAATATCATACGTATTACAACTGTAACACGCACAGCCGTCAATACCGGCCCCTTCAAGGCCGCCGGAGTGAAGGTCATTGATCCATGGCAGAAAAAGTTTGGCTAAGACCACCGGCATGTGCAGCCCATTGACCGGGGAGTCGGAGAGTGGGATACTCCCACCATGAGCACTGTAACCGCCGATCAGAAACGCCGCGTACCGCTACCGGGGGCGCAACCCGGCGACGTGTTCGATGTGCAAAAAACGTCGGAAGGCAAGTACATCCTTGAAAAACTGGTCCGCCAGGTCGGTGCAGGCCCGCATTTGGCCGCCGAAGTACTGGCCGCCATGGAAGCCAACCCGCTTGACCCGCGCCTGCGCTGGGAAGAACTTCGCCAGCAAACACGTGAACCGTGATCCTGCTTGATACCAACGTCTTGATTTACGCATTCGAGACTGAATCACCCTTTTCCCACTGGGCCAGGAGAGTGATTGCCGAAGCCGTGGCTGGTGCGGGCGCGATGGTCAATCCGGTAGTGCTGGCAGAGCTGTGCGTCGGCGACGCCCGACCCGACGATGTCGCCGGTCGAATTCTGTCGTGGGGTGTTGAAATCGCCAGCCTCCCCGCATCCGCTGCCCCAGTCTGCGCTGCTGCATTTCGCAAGTATCGAAAGCGCCGCGTGAGCGAAACCGGCAAACAGTTTTCCTCCATGCCCCTGCCCGACTTCTTCATTGGCGCGCACGCCCAGATTGCCGAGTTCCCACTCGCCACCGCCGATGTAAATCGCTACAAGACCTACTTCCCCAAAGTAGTTCTGGTTGAGCCGGACTGACCAGGGGCAAGCGCCACACTCTGCCCAAAAGTCTGCAACTACGCCCACGCCCTGCACGACCAAGTGCAGAGCCTGGGCCAGCTTAGATTCAAAGACGAGTCCGGAGAGGATTATCTATATCCAAAAGAGCTTTTCGTAACCGTCGATCTGCCATCGAGCACCGAGAAGGCGTTAATCTCAGCTGCATAACTCCAGTGGCCGCGACTGCTGGATTGAGCCGAGAGGAGAGATCCGTTTCATGTGAGCCAGGATAGTGGCAAAATGGCATGTGTACTGACGCAGCCACGGTGAAAACCTCATGAAATCGGCCTCAAGAAAATCTCCGGAGAAGTCCGTAGTTCTGCGTCTTCTGGAGCGGGAAAAGCCGTTTCTCGCTCGCCAATACGGCGTAACTGACCTCGCGCTCTTCGGCTCTATCAGCCGAAACGACGCAGACAGAGGCAGCGACGTGGACATCCTGGTCAAGTTCGACGGCCCCGCTACCTCAAAACGCTATTTCGGCGTTCAATTCCACCTGGAAGATCTGCTCGGATATCCAGTTGATCTGGTGACCGAGAAAGCGCTGCGACCGGAACTCCGACCCTATATTGAAAACGAGGCGGTTCATGTCTGATAGCAAGCGTCCCAGTCGCGAATGGCGCTTTTACGTGGACGACATGATCGATTTCGCTCATCAGGTTCAGATCTACACTAATGGCCTTGATCAGTCAGCCTTCATCGCTGATCGTCGAACCTAGGATGCCACGTTGCGTAATCTTGAACTCATTGGGGAAGCAGCAACGAATCTTCCCGAGTCTGTTCGCGCTGCTCATCCGGAGGTTCCCTGGCGACTCGTCATTGCCTCGCGCAATCGTCTGATTCATGCCTACCTCGGAATTGATGACGACACGGTCTGGAGCATTATCCAGGATGATATTCCTGATCTATTGAATAAGCCCGAACAGATTGAAGAGTCGTAATGAGAAGCAGCGCATCCGCATCGTTTGGGTAACGAGGCTGGCATACCGGCCACGTTGCCGGGCGCGTCGCCCGGCCCGTCGGCCCGGCCGCTGTCCGGCAGGGCCTGGAGCTTGAATACCTCGCGGCCTCGGTGCAGGCTCACGTGATCGGTAGGTGATCGAATGAAACGGAATCTCGGCGCTATCCCGCTGTCTCAGGGTATGTGCTGCAGAACAGTAGAGGATCACATTGGTGCGCCCAACTTTTCTGCTTGGGTGATCCTAACCAAAGGGATTGCCCCCCGAGACCGAACCACGAAGCAAGAATGGAGAATGTCGATGCTCGCCGAACATAAGCCGACTCCGGGAAATCCGATGCCCATGATGACCTTGCCCTTGACGGATGGGGGTGAGGCGCAGCTTGGCGGGGGCGGATGGCAGGTTGTTGTCGTCTACCGCGGGCGTCACTGCCCGCTCTGCCGCAAGTACCTCAAGACGCTCGACGGCCTGCTGAACGAATTCAGGGATGCCAGCGCCGAGGTCATCGCGGTCTCAAGCGATCCGCGTGAGCGCGCCCGGGAGGAAGCCGAGGAGGAGGGTTGGCAATTTCCCGTCGCCTGCGAGCTTCAATTGGAGCAGATGCGTGAACTCGGTCTCTACATCTCCGAGCCACGCTCGCCACAGGAGACCGACCGCCCCTTCGCCGAGCCGGGGCTCTTCGTCACCAATCCCGACGGGGTCTTGCAGATTGTGGACATTTCGAACGCTCCCTTCGCCCGTCCCGACCTTCAGGGCGTCCTGAACGGCCTGAAATTCATCCAGGAGAAGGATTACCCGATCCGCGGCACCGCCGCCTGAGCATCAGGATATAGACATGAGCACTTCACGCTACGCCTATGAACATATCTCGCCGGGAATCATTGTCGAGGACATGCACTTCGGAGAACGCGGGCCCAGACCGGGCGATCGGCTGCCGAAGTTCAATCTGCCGACAGTGGACGGCGGCCAGTTGAAATCCGGCGATCTGAGAAGCGGGCCGCCGCCGGCGCGCTAAAGGCTCGCGACCAACTGCCCTGGACCATCGCGGTCGATGACCTCCATGGTTCCCTCCATCGGCGGCTCGAGGAAAAGCCGAACGCTGCATATCTGACGGATCGTACCGGGACCATTGTCTTCCGGTCGCTATGGGCGGGGGACGGGCGAGGTCTCGCGCGGGCGCTGGAAGCAATCTCCAATGGCCGGCAACCGCCCGAGGATCAGAGCACACGTCGACTCGTGCCGATGGCTCGCGGCGTCGGAACTATGCGCGAGATAATGCGGCGAGCCGGGCCGCGGGCCCAAAGCGACCTCTGGCGGGCCGCACCCCCGATAGCGTCTTGGCCTCGCTTGCGGACCTTTACCGCCCACTGCCACCTGCATGGCGGACCGCGGCGGCCGTCGCGACGTTGGGAGTCGGCGTCGCCGTCGTCGCGACCTTCGCGGCTCGGGTTGCCAGGTTGTTTTTGTCATTTGCGCCCTCATCCGAGTTCGTCTAAGCTGACCCTAGGAACATAAGGGGGCGGAAAGGTGAGAAAAACTCAGAATTGGAAGAACCGGCAACAGCAGTTGTGATTCCTTGTTTGCCCCGCCAAGAGCTTTCAATGCCAGGATTGAATCGCAAGCCTCAATATTTCCTTCTTTGGCATATATGGAAGTCGCATTGCGACAATTGGGAAGGCTTAAATGTCCGTAACGGTAATGTCTTGGAGCGATGCCATTGCCCATGCGAATGAGGAGCGCCTGGTACACGGGTTGCTGGGTAATGGTTTCAGTCGAGCTTGCTTTGACGACATTTTCTCATACAGTGCGCTCGTCGATCGGGCGGATTTTCTGGGACTCAGCGAACATTGCCGAGAAACTTTTCGGGCGCTTGAGACAACCGATTTTGAAGAGGTGATTCGCGCGCTTAAAGTAGCTTCGAGACTGGCGTCAGTATATCTTCCGAAAGAGCAGGAAACCGCCGCACAGATGGCTGCCGATGCGAACCAACTGCGAGAGGTTCTTGTCAACGCGATCGCAGGAAGCCATCCCGGTTGGCCGGGAGATGTCGAGCCAGATTCCTATGCGGCCTGCAAAGCGTTTCTTGCCAATTTCAAAAGGATCTACACGTTGAACTATGACCTTTTGCTGTACTGGGCATTTATGCAGGACGAAATCGAGCCCGAGCTTCAATGCGACGATGGATTTAGACATCCCGATGGCGGAGAGGAAGACTACGTGGCCTGGGAGGTCGACCAGAGCTATGATCAAAAAATCTACTACCTGCACGGCGCCTTGCATCTGTTTGATTCTGGATCACAGCTTCAAAAGTACACTTGGTCACGAACAGGAGTCCGCCTGATTGAACAAATTCGAGCTGCGCTCGCAGAATCGAAGTTTCCTCTCTTCGTTTCGGAAGGAACATCTGAGGAGAAGCTCGCCCGCATCAAACATCATGGCTACCTGCATCGTGGAATAGCGAGTATTGGCAGCATTAACGGCTCGTTGATCGTTCATGGCATGTCGTTCGGGGGCAGTGACGCTCACATCATTCGGGTGCTAGAACGAGGCCGGATTTCCCGCGTTTATGTCAGCCTCTTTGGAAACCCGGATGAGCCATACAACAAATCCATTATTGAGAGAGCCTCGGCCATGTCTCAGCACAGGTACGAGAGGGCTGCCCGTCGTCGTGGAAGGCCGAGGGCATTGGACATCTATTTCTACGACGCACAATCTGCAAACGTGTGGGGAAATGATTGCTAGCAATCGCGTGGTCACCACACTGGCCACTAAATCCACCGGTACGAGAGAGTAATCGTGAACAAGTTTGACCGCATTTACGACCTTTACCGGATTCTGCGTGACCGGCGCACGCCGATTTCCTTGCAGGCCCTGGCCGAGCGTCTGGAATGCTCGCAACCGACGGTCAAGCGCACCATCCACAAGATTCGCGAGGAATTCGGTGCGCCGATAGAAACCGTTCGAGGCCGAGGTTATCTGCTGAACAAGGCGGGTCGGGACGGCATGCATGAACTGCCCGGGTTGTGGTTCAATGCCTCAGAGCTTCAGGCCCTGTTGACCAGCCATCATATGCTCAGCCAGGTCGAGCCTGGCATCCTCAGCGAAGAAATCAGGCCGCTCAAGGAACGCATCGTGGCAATTTTGCAGAAGCGCCATGCCGGACGCGGCCAAATCCTGCATCGAATCAGAATTGCCGGCAGTAGTCGCCGGCACGTCGACAAGCACCGGTTTCGTCAGGTCTGCGATGCGCTGGTGCGCCGGCGCCGACTGCAGATCGCCTACCACGCTCGTGGCAACGACCACACGAGCCAGCGCGTCATCTCACCCCAGCGCCTGACCCACTACCGCGACAACTGGTATCTGGACGCCTGGTGCCACAGTCGCCATGCATTGCGCTGTTTTGCCCTCGAACGCATACGGTCGATCGAGACACTCAAACAGCCAGCGCGCGATACGAGCCAGTCGGAACTGGAACAAGGCTCCCGGTCCTACGGCATTTTCTCCGGCGCCGGAAAACACACCGCTGTCATCCGTTTCTCGACCAGGCGTGCCCGCTGGATTGCCGAGGAAGCCTGGCACCTTGACCAGACCGGTCGCTGGCTGGATGACGGTCGATGGGAACTGACCCTCCCTTACGAAGACCCCACTGAACTGATCATGGACCTCCTGCGCTTCGGGCCGGACGTCGAGGTCGTCAGCCCCGCCTCGCTGCGACGAAGCCTCATGGAACAACTGCACCGCACGCTGAGGATTTATGAAGGTGAAGAGGATATGGATCAGAAAATGATCCCGCCACCTGCTAAAACCAAGTGAAAAACCCACCAACTCGAAGCATATGGCCGAGCAATGACCACCTGCAATCCCCAATCTACCCTCGATCCGGCCACGTCCCCACCAACCAATGACGAGCCCATCCTCAGCATCGACGACCCAACCATCCCGGAGGAAATCCGCGACCACGGCCAGCGCTTCCGCAAACCGGCCCGCTACGTTGCCGACCTGGGTTATGGGGAGTACATCCTGTATGCCGAAGACGGCGAAATACTTGATCTGGTGTATCTCAAGTGACAAACAACATTCGCATTGACAAATTCGGCTTGGCCTGCCGTCGAGCACATGCTAGGATCGTCATCAAGAGGGCGCTACCACAAGAACACCCCACCCAATCCAGCAAACCGCGCCCCAGGCCAGTGCAGCCTGCGGGCAAACGAACGAAAGAGCGCCGTCCATGCAGCGGCGCCGAAAGGGCGGGTGCTGTTGTGTACGTGAAACCGGAAAAACACTCGCGCAGCAGCTCGGGACCTGCAGCTAAATCCAAGGATTTTCAGAACTGGGGAAGATTTGTGAGCAGGGTCTGCCATGTTGAGTAATTTAGCCTGGGGGAAACTGGACAGGGATGAGTCTGGACGCCTAACCGGCAAGCTGGGTTTACTCGAGCACTCCATTGACGTTGCTGCCGTTGTCCAGCGATTGATGCAGCTACCAACCATACGGCGTCGCCTGGAGTTATTGGCTCGGAGAGAACTGAGTAGAATCGATTTTGAAAGGCTGGTTTTGCTGAGTTTTTTGCATGACCTGGGCAAGACCTGCACCGGATTTCAATCCAAGGCTCTTGAGAAGGAAACACGAAAAGCGCTATTGGCTACAGCCGGAATCGACAGGCATGGAATGGAGTGTGGTCACACTGCCATCATCGGTGCCCTGCTTCATCATTCAGATCGATTGCATCGACTGGCAAACATCGTTTGCATCGCCGACATTGACTGTTGGGGCGGAACCGACCTGTGGCTAGCCGCAGTTTCCCACCACGGCCAACCCCTTACCCTGCGAAGCATCAGCAAGCATCCTGTTCCTCAACTCCATATGACCTGGTCGGCAGCAGCTGGTTACGACCCGTGGACAAATCTCGAAGCGATGGGCACAGCAGCCCGGACTCTGTTCCCGCTCGCTTTTACCAAGGATGCGGAACCGCTGCCGCAGCAACCAGAATTTGTTCATGGCTTTTCCGGCCTGGTATCGCTGGCCGACTGGATTGGCTCCGATAGTCGAGCCCATGCCTTTCCCTACAATTTGTCAAACGGACTTGAACGGTGGCCGAAAGCAGTCGAGCGAGCCGCTCACTTGTTGCGTGCCATGTGCGTAGACGTGGAGGATATTCGTAAAGACCTGCAGCGTCGCTCACCAGATTTCGGCGACATTTTCCGTGACCATCAAGGTCAACCTTTTGAGCCTACCGCCTTACAGGAAAGCTTGGGTGGCGAGGAACTCGGACCGCTCGTCATTGCTGAATCGGAGACAGGAAGCGGGAAAACTGAGGCCGCGCTTTGGCGTTTCAAGAGCCTGTTCGAACAAGGTGAAGTTGACTCGCTTGCCTTCCTACTGCCCACGCGAGTTTCGGCAGTCCAGATCGAAGAGCGAGTGCGAGCATTCATTCAGCGATTATTCCCAGATGAAGCCCTCAGACCAAACGTTTTGCTGGCGCTACCCGGCTACTGGCATGTGGACGGGGTCGAAGCCAAAGGTGTACTTCCAAACTTCGAGGTCCTGTGGCCAGACGGCAAGGATGACGCCATTCTTTACAAGCGCTGGGTGGCGGAAAACACCAAGCGTTACCTGGCGGCTTGTTGTGCGGTCGGTACCATCGACCAACTGCTGCTTTCTGGTTTACAGACCCGACACGCTCACCTGCGCGGTTTCGCCGCCTTGCGCAGCCTGCTGGTGATTGACGAAGTTCATGCCAGCGACGCCTACATGGCCCGGATTCTGGAAAACGTGCTTCAGCGTCATCAGCGGGCTGGCGGACATGCCTTGCTGCTTTCTGCAACACTTGGCCTGGCCACCAGAGACCGTCTGTTGAGTCGAAATGATCATGCTCGACATCATGATCAACCACAAAAGGCCCCATACCCCAGCATTACGCATCAGGGCGGGGAGCTTGGCCTCGCGCGTTCCGATCGCTCCAAAACGATTCATGTCGACTGCCAGGACTGGTTGGACGAACCGGCTCCCATCGCTGAACGAGCAGTGGACGCCGCTCGCCGAGGCGCACGCGTGCTCGTGGTACGCAACACCGTCAACGCAGCCATTGAAACCCAAAACGCTATCGAGGCACTCCTGGGCACAGACGATCCGATTCTCTTTAGAGCCGGCCCTGAAGAAGGGGTTGTCTGCCTCCACCACGGTCGTTATGCGGCTGCCGACCGGCGCGTTCTCGACCGCGCGGTCGAGACGAGCTTTGGCAAAGAATCTCCCAGCCAGGGCCGCATTCTTGTAGGCACTCAGACCTTGGAACAGTCGTTGGACATCGATGCTGACCTCCTAATCACAGACCTGGCACCCATCGACGTACTGCTGCAGCGCATTGGCCGGCTGCACCGCCATCACCCCCGAACTCGCCCGGCTGGATTCGAACAGGCCAGCGTTGTCGTGCTTACTCCATCGACTCGTGAACTGCTGACCTACCTGCCTCGCGGTCGTTCCCGTCACGGCATGGGCCCGGAGCGGGCCTACGAAAACCTCCCCTCACTGGACACCACCTGGACCCTACTTGAGCAAAACCAACAGTTGACCATTCCCGAGCAGAATCGCGAGCTTGTCGAGTTCGCCACTGATCCGGTACGGCTCCAACTGCTCGCTGATAAACGCGGCGGTGAGTGGACTCAGGTATGGAGCGATGCGGTTGGCACATACATTGCGGGGCGGCAGGCAAGCGGCAGCGTCCTGTGCCGTTGGAACCAGCCGTGGGATGACAGTGATTTTCCCGATAACGAACGTCGCATACAAACACGGCTGGGTATTGCGGCGGTTCGCCTTGAGTTGTTGGATGAATGGGAATCGCCATTCGGGAGAGAACTGAAAGAGCTGGCTATTCCTCACTGGATGCTAACAGGCACTGAAGAAGCGCTGGTGGTGTCGCAATGCGAATCTGATGAAGCGCTTGTACTGGAAACCACCGGCGGAACATACCACTACAGCAGACTGGGTCTGTCGCGGAATTCTTGAAGAGTGAGAGTACAAGGGAAAAAACAATGTATTTAGGGTATAGAGAAGACTTATTGTCGAGTCCGCCAAGATGAACCTCTTGACCGACGAACTAATTTCCGTGGCCTATTCCGGCGGGCCGAACCGTCGCGTTTCCCTGCCCGAGCTGTTCGATCTTTGCGTCCGCGACCAAATCACCGACTGGCCCATGCTGCGCCCGCATCAGTACCCAGCCTGGCACATGTTTCTGGCGCAGTTAGCCACCCTAGCCCATCGGTCAATCCTGAGCGACACGATTGATGGAACGGAGTCCTGGCAGCAGGCCCTGCGCAGCCTGACGCCGAACTTTCAAAATGACCAGCCCTGGCAACTGGTCGTTGGCGACTGGCAACAACCGGCGTTTCTTCAGCCCCCTTGCCCGAAAGGTTTGGAAGTCGATTACAAGCACGAAAGAGAGTCGGCAGACTCCATCGACACGTTGGTCACATCGAAAAATCACGAAATGAAGGCTAATCGAATGCCCAACAGCAGCGCTGAGCAATGGCTTTATGCTTTAGTCTCGCTGCAAACGACCGGGGGTTCCCTAGGCTCGGGCAACTACGGAATTGCAAGAATGAACCGTGGCTACGGCTCCCGCTCTATGGTGCGCTGTCATGCAGCAGAGCTGGGACCTGGACGCCAGGTCATGCGTGACGTGCAGACCCTACTACGTCACTGGGATGAATGGTATGCCGAAGCGGTCGTCGGTACTGATCGCGGGTTGCAGCCCCTGCTTTGGCTCCTGCCTTGGGACGGAAAGAAGAGCCTTGCACTGACAGCCTTTCACCCACTGGCGATAGAAATCTGCCGACGGGTCCGCCTGATCGCCGACGGTGACAGGCTCCATGCCAAGACAGCTGGCTCCAAAGTTGCTCGTGTCAACGCCAAGGAGGCGACCGGCAACGTGGGCTGCCCGTGGATGCCTATCGACAAGAATGCCTCCAAGGCATTTACGCTCAGCTCCGACGGCTTCGGCTACCGGCGCATGGTTCGCCTGCTCGATCCGGCCGAATACATTCAGCCGCTCCTGGCACGGCCGGGATCGGAGAGTGAAGAAGGTTCGGGGTCGTTGTACCTGGTCGCTGCAGGGATTGCCAGAGGGCAGGGAAAGACCGAAGGTGCGCACCAGCGTCGGATTCTGCTGTCATCCCGCACAGTGTCGCGCCTGAAATTGGGCGTTAGCGACGAAGCCTCAGCATTCGTTCAACGAGCAAAGTCATTTCAGGAGATGGCCGGCATCGTAGCCGGCAAGGCCCTGCGACCAGCACTGATCCAGCGCATCCAGGGCAGGGCTGAACCAAGTTGGCAGCATCCAGCCAATGGACCTAGAACCAGTTCGTGGATTCGCCAATTCGATGCCGAGGTCGACCAGCAGTTTTTTCAGCAACTCGATGCCAGTTTTGCCAACAAGTTGGATGACGATGAGGCAGCTCGAACTTGGAGCCTGTTCCTCGCGGATATCTGCAAGCAAGTTTTCGAGGAAGCGTGTCGAGCCCTGCCAGCGCCCAGCGAGTCGCGCATTCTGGCAGAGGCGCGCGCCTGGGGCCGACTGCGTGGTGGCCTTTGGAAATTTCTGCCGCTGACCCGCCCCGAAACCAAGGAGGTAGAGAGTGAAAACGTATGAAATCATCGCTGGACTGAAACGGCGCATGGCCTACCCGGATCGCCCCGGCCAGACTGGCATCAATGCAGCCCTTCGCCGGATGGACCCGGCACATCCCGGCGCATCGGCCACTGCCGCGTTCAGAGCCATGGCAGATGCAGGAATGGATTTGGACAAACTTCATCCAGGTCAGATGCCGGCATGGTTGTTGATCGTACACACCATGGCATTGGCCCGCTGGCGACACGACTCAAGTAAACCCGTGGGGCAAGGACTGGTGGCCATGAATTTCAGCGAAAACCGGCTCAAGCAGTTGCTCAGTGCCGACTTCAATACGCTTCAACAACTCCTGCCAAGACTTGCGCGTCGCTTTGCTGGCTGCACTGATGTCCCCGGCATGGATTTCACACCGCTGGCCAGACTGGCACTGGCTGCAAACGCCTCGCCAGACAAGCTGGAAAAGACCAGGCTCGATGTCGCCCTGAGCTACACGCGTTTCCAGAACCAGACAAACACTGAAAAGAGGAAAGCATCATGATCAGTCGTTTTATTCAGATTCACTGGCTGGCCTCGTACCCGGCCACCCTTCTAAACCGCGATGACGCCGGACGCCCAAACGAATCCCGTTTGGCGGCTCGGTGCGATCACGAATTTCCTCACAGTGCCTGAAACGGCACTGGCGAGTTGCCGGACAAGGCTCGGTAGAAGCCAGCAAGGCGCATCCCTGGGCACTTGCCAACGTCGGCATACCAACGGGCTCACGATCCAAGGAAGTCATCGAAAGAAAGATTCTGCCGGGTGCTGCAGCAGGTCTCGAGCCCAGTCAGGAGGCCCTTGACGCAGCCAAGACCGTTCTCGTCGAAAACCTGTACGGCAGCAAGGCGGGAGACATCAAACAGCGCCAGGCCTTATTCTTTGGTGATCCGGAGGTCACTTACCTGATCAAGCGCACTCGCGAAGCGCTGGAACAAGGCGACCCCAGTGCGGTCACTGAAACACTGAAGACTTTCTTCAAAGAAGAGCGGGGCAACCTGCGCGCGCTCAAACACGGCGCTGGCCTGGAAACAGCCCTGTTCGGACGTATGGTTACTTCCGACCCAGAATCCAACCGGGATGCCGCGATTCACGTGGCTCATGCTCTAAGCGTCCATGCCATCGAACGCGAGCTCGATTTCATGGCCGTCGTCGATGACCTGAAGCGTGAAGACAAGGACAGCGATGCTGGCGCGGCCGGTGTTTTTGACATGGAACTTGCCAGCGGGCTCTACTACGGCTACACGGTCGTCGACGTGCCTCTGCTGATTGCAAACCTGGCAGACGATGCCGAATCAGCAGCAAGAGTGGTAGAACACCTGGTGCATCTGATTGCCGATGTTTCCCCAGGCGCGAAAAAGGGTTCGACAGCACCGTACAGCTACGCCGAATTCATCCTGATCGAAGCCGGTGATCGGCAGCCACGAACACTTGCCAACGCGTTTCGCCAAGCACTCAGAACTCGCGATCAGGACCCAGCAGAAGCCGCCGTGAATGCCTTGGCCAACCATCTGACCCGAATGGACAAGGCCTACCAGACAGGCGAGCGGCGCCATCAGCTTTCGGTCCTTGACGCCATGATCCCGGACTGTGAAGCCGTCAGCCTGGATGAACTGGCACGTTTTGCCGGCAGCGAGGTTGGAGCGTCAGAAACATGAAAGTGCTGCTCTTGCGACTTGAAGCGCCCTTGATGGCATTTGGTGGAGTCGCTATTGACAACGTCGGACAGACGGATCAACTGCCATCAGCGTCCCTGCTGACCGGGCTGCTGGGCAACGCGCTGGGTTACAAGCGCAGCGAAGGGAAACGCTTGCAAGCGCTGCAAACCAGATTGCGCTACGCAGTCCGGGCCGACCGGCGCGGCCATATCGTGCAGGACTTTCAGACCGCCCAGCTAGCCAAGGACGACAAGGCATGGACTACCCGCGGCGAACCCGCGGGGCGGGATGGCGGTGCGAAAACCTATGACAGCCCGCACATTCGCTACCGCCAATACCATGCTGACGCTTCAGTCATGGTTGCAGTCCATCTTGAGCCGGAAGCCGACCCGCCGACACCGGCCGAGTGCGCGGCCGCCTTAAATGCCCCGGCACGGCCACTCTTTATCGGTCGCAAGCCCTGCCTGCCCAGTGAGCCGCTTCTGGTCGACATCGTCGAGGCGGACTCACTTGTTGAAGCTCTGGAACAAGTGCCGTTAAGCGATACACCCGCCGCCGAGAAGGTCTGGCTGTATCGACAAAGTGAGCACAACGAAAATGCTGATCTGATTCGCCTGTCTGGCCGACGTGACTGGATTAACGATGTCCACCAGGGTACCGAGTACTGGCAGCGCAGTCTATGGGAGATGAAAAGTGAGTGACCTTTCATTGATTCAGTTCGATCCGGACAGAGAAGCCTTTGGCCGCTGGGCAACCCTTCAGGAACGACGCCTGGGATTGAAGCCCACATCAGACGCCCCCGATGCCGGGTATGCTTGGCACGCGCTTCTGACCGCTGCTTTCGGCGACATGGCTCCCCGACCGTTTGTTGACCGAAACAAACTGCGCTCGAATTTCCTGCTGGGCTACACCACAGCGAGTCTGAGCCAACTACAGGCGAAACCCGAACTGGATGAGCTTGCGCTAGCGGCCCTGGCGCTGGATCGGATGAAATTGACGAAGATGCCGAAGGATTGGAGCACAGGCCAGATCCTCAGCTTTGAAGTGCGATGCCGCCCTATTGTACGAACCCGCCGTTTTGCCAGGTCAGGCAAGATCGACGAAATGGACGCGGCGGTGCATGCAACCATCGACAATCCAGACGTCGACCGCGAGCAAGTCTATGCTGGGTGGCTGGAACGAGAGCTGGGGCGCGAGAACGCTTGTCGCCTGCAGCAGGTCCAGATGACGAGTTTCCACCGAACACGCATACTTCGTCGCAATCAGGGAGGCGAGCGATCGCCGAAATTGATCGAAGGTCCTGAGGCGTGGATGGTCGGCCGTCTGGTCATTCAACAACCTGCCGCATTCACCACACTTTTGACTCGGGGGCTGGGCAGGCATCGCGCGTTTGGCTTTGGCTGCCTGATCGTCGCCCAACCGGGGGTGCTGGACTAACCATGCTCAAGGGTCGCCTGGGACTTGAGAAGGCACGGATTCCGCACGTCAATCGACACGGGCTGCTCTGGCTGGACCGTGGTGCGTTGAGCGTAGAAGATGGTTGCTTGCGATTCGTGACGGCCGGCGGCAGCCTGGATAGAGGCAGTTACAGGATCCCGCACCAAGCCGTATCGATGATCCTTCTGGGGCCCGGCAGCACGGTCAGTCACGATGCCCTGAGACTTCTCGCCCGTCACGGTACGCTGCTGGCTGCCGTCGGCGAAGACGGCGTGCGATGCTATACCGCGCCACCGCTAGGTCCGGACCGGTCTGATTATGCTCGGCGCCAGGCAGAGCTTTGGGCTGCCCCTAAAAAGCGCCTCGACATTGCCCGCCGCATGTACGCATGGCGACTGGGAGAGGTTCTGCCACATCGCGACATTGCCGTGCTTCGAGGTATTGAAGGTGCGCGCATGAAGAAAAGCTATAAAGTGCTGGCCGAACAGTTCGGTATACGCTGGAAAGGGCGGCGATATGATCGAAGCAAGCCAACATCAGCCGATGACGCTAACCAGGCCATCAACCATGCTGCAACGGCCGTTCAGGCAGCCGCAACGATTGCGGTAGCAGCGGTTTCCGCACTACCGCAACTGGGTTTCATTCACGAAGATTCCGACCAATCTTTCGTGCTGGATGTTGCTGACCTCTACCGTGACTCGGTTACTCTGCCCATCGCTTTCGCCGTCGCGAAAGAAGCCCAGACCAATTTTCAGGATCCAATCGATCGTATGGTTCGAAAGCGAGCCGCAAGGGAATTTCGGAAGCAAAAGCTGATTCCAATGATGATTGATCGCATCAAGGAACTTCTTTCGGGACCCGAAGTGCCGGAGACTTCAAGCGAATGAGCATGTGCGTGATTGTGACTCGCGACGTCGAGGATCGATATCGTGGCTTTCTGCACTCAGTCATGCTCGAAATTGCTCCTGGCGTATATACCAGCCCTCGGATGTCAAAAGCAGTTCGAGAACGGGTGTGGCAAGTCCTTTCGGATTGGCATAACTATCTTCAACGGGGATCTATCATCATAACCTGGCGCGACAATGAAGCGGCGGGTGGGCAGGGTTTGCTCTATTTGGGAGAGCCGGCGCGCGAATTGGTAGAGATCGATGGCATGGTACTTGTTCGGCGAACAGTCGACTAGCTGATCTTTTGGTCTAGATCAGGACTCATTCTTTGAAAATACATTAACATCAGCACTTTGCTTCATAGAGTCTCCCCCGCGCGAGCGGGGATGGTCCCCGGCCAATTCAACGAAGCGGCCCTGACGTTCGGTCTCCCCCGCGCGAGCGGGGATGGTCCCTTAATCAGGGCGGCGCTGAACATGCTGTTCATGTCTCCCCCGCGCGAGCGGGGATGGTCCCCATCGACCTAAACCGCTTCCTCGCTGCCGAGGGTCTCCCCCGCGCGAGCGGGGATGGTCCCGGTGCTGGCAACTACGTCATCGTCGCCCCGGCGTCTCCCCCGCGCGAGCGGGGATGGTCCCGTCTATGACCGCATCATCGCCATCCGCTCCTGGTCTCCCCCGCGCGAGCGGGGATGGTCCCAGCACGGGGGATACAGGCGCCGCCTTCCGGGCGTCTCCCCCGCGCGAGCGGGGATGGTCCCTGGTCGGCTTTCTCAACGCCACCAGCTTCGGCGTCTCCCCCGCGCGAGCGGGGATGGTCCCTCTTTCCTGTAGTTCTCGGATGTAGCGCTGCGGTCTCCCCCGCGCGAGCGGGGATGGTCCCCGGACCGAAGACGCCGGCGGGCAAAGCGGCATGTCTCCCCCGCGCGAGCGGGGATGGTCCCTTCAGGGAGTCTCTGTCCAACATCACTATCCAGTCTCCCCCGCGCGAGCGGGGATGGTCCCCAGATGTGGATCAACCTGGAACTGCGCAACACGTCTCCCCCGCGCGAGCGGGGATGGTCCCTGCTTGGGCGCGTCACCCTGGCCATTGTTCTGGTCTCCCCCGCGCGAGCGGGGATGGTCCCCTCGGAATCCTGGACGCGGAGTTGCGTGCCAGGTCTCCCCCGCGCGAGCGGGGATGGTCCCATAATCGCTCCTGAAACGATCCCTGAACCCTGGTCTCCCCCGCGCGAGCGGGGATGGTCCCCTGACATCGCTGGAAAGTGGATAGTGATGTTGGTCTCCCCCGCGCGAGCGGGGATGGTCCCTTTGAGCGGTTTACCGATAAGCTCCGGAAAATGTCTCCCCCGCGCGAGCGGGGATGGTGCCGACTGGGCGGTTTATGGCGGCTACAAGGTGCAGTCTCCCCCGCGCGAGCGGGGATGGTCCGTTATCGCGCCGGCGGCTGGATGCCTAATTTCCGTCTCCCCCGCGCGAGCGGGGATGGTCCCGGTGATGGATCTGTTCAGTCGGGAGCAATACCGTCTCCCCCGCGCGAGCGGGGATGGTCCCGGTTTTTCTATCCTGACTGCGCAAATAAATGGGTCTCCCCCGCGCGAGCGGGGATGGTCCCGTCGTCCGATCATGGGACGGGGAGGTTCGGGCGTCTCCCCCGCGCGAGCGGGGATGGTCCCAAAGATGAGGTCAGCCAACACCGCGCTGAGGAGTCTCCCCCGCGCGAGCGGGGATGGTCCCCTGTCGAACTCGGCCAACACACGTTCGGTGAAGTCTCCCCCGCGCGAGCGGGGATGGTCCCCGATCACCTCATCCAAGCCTACGTAGTAGTAGGTCTCCCCCGCGCGAGCGGGGATGGTCCCCAGATTGGGTCGCGTGTCGGTCTTTTTGCTGAGTCTCCCCCGCGCGAGCGGGGATGGTCCCGGAAGTGGCCGGCCTGGCGGGGCTGGGAGCAGGTCTCCCCCGCGCGAGCGGGGATGGTCCCATGGATCACGCGCGAATGGTGAGCTGTGATGGGTCTCCCCCGCGCGAGCGGGGATGGTCCCTCCGCGCCACCGGCATGGTGGATGCTGGTCTTGTCTCCCCCGCGCGAGCGGGGATGGTCCCATCTCGAAGGGCACTTCAAGTGTGGCGGCTGTGTCTCCCCCGCGGGAGCGGGGATGGTCCCTTTGCCGAGAGCTGGGGAGAATTAGTTGGGTCGTCTCCCCCGCGCGAGCGGGGATGGTCCCTTCTTTCCGAGGATTCACCGCCTCACCCTGTAGCCTAGCTTGAGCCTTAGAATCTCAGCCTTTGAAGTTCGCCGTTGACTGTAGGCTTCTGACCTTCCGCCCTTGATGGCGCCGAGCATCGCAGCGCCAGTCGGAAACAAGGGAGCGTGTGTCTGAACGCAGCGAAGCGGAGAGAGTTGAGCGACCGCCGTCTGGCGCGAGAAGCACAGGGGACCCGCCTCCGGCGGGCGCCATCACCAGGCAAAAACGTCGCTTTTGGGTACTTTTGGGGCGTATGCCAAAAGTATCTCGCACATCAGCGCAAGCGGGGCGAAACAGCCTTTGATTTTATGCCTTCGGAAAAAGTCCAGGTTCAAGGCATGATCGGCTGGGATCCAGGCTGTCTAGCTGATCTTGAAAGTTCCAATTTAGTGAACTATAGTTCACGATCTATGAACGACATTCCGGAACCCGTGACAGACGCTTTGTTCACGACCACCCAGCGACGCCTCCTGGGGCTGCTTTACGGCCAACCGAAGCGCAGCTTCTACTTCAAGGAGATTCTGCGCCGGACGGGCATGGGCGTGGCAACCATCAAGCGCGAACTCGACCGCATGGTCGACGCCGGCATCCTGACTCGCACAAAAATTGGCAATCAGCACCACTACCAGGCCAACCCGGCCTGCCCGATCCATCAGGAGCTTTCGTCGATCGCTCGCAAGACACTCGGACTGGCCACTTTTATTCGGTCCGCCCTCGAACCGTTGTCCGACCGAATCAAGCAGGCTTTCCTGTATGGTTCCACGGCAAGCGGCAAGGCCGGAACGGACAGCGACATCGACCTGCTTGTCATCGGTGAGGTCACGTTGTCGGAAGTGGCACAGGCGCTGTACTCCGCCCAGGAAGCACTGGAGAGGGAAATCAATCCCCGTGTCTATAGCAATGGCGAATGGGAGCAACTGGTGAAGTCGGGCAACAGGTTTGTCCGAGAGGTGCTCGATAAGCCACGGATTGACTTGCTGGAGGGAAACCAATGACGTTAGATAACCTGGTCGGTAACACGCTGGAGCGCATCGATCCTGACCCTGAGATCATTGGTCGATTGCTGGAAGCCGCCAGGCGCAACCTGGCTGATGCCCGCGTCGAAGCGATCAGCCAGGAAAATAGATTTGATGCCGCCTACAAGGCTATCATGCAACTGGCGAACGCTGCACTCCAGGCCAACGGCTTTCGCACCCTGACCAGTCGACCCGGCCATCACATGACCATGCTGCAGGCCTTGACGCGAACCATCGGGCTGGAACGTGACCGCATGATCGTTCTTGACGCACTGCGCAAGCAGCGAAACGTATCCGACTATATCGGCGACCCGGTATCCGAGCGCGCTCTGAACGAGTGCATTATTGCTGCCGAAGCGCTTCATGAGGATGTCCAGGCTTGGTTGCGCAAGAATCATCCCGAATTGACATAACACCCGCCCAGGTACTGACTGCATGAGCAACAATGGCAACCACCGCGCCCTGGTTCAGAAAGTCTGAAACTACGCCCACGTCTTACGCGATCAGGGTGTTTCCTATGGCGACTACATCGAGCAGATCACCTATCTGCTGTTTCTCAAGATGGATCAGGAGCGCGAAGATCTGCTGGGCGAGCCCTCGCCCATTCCGGCCAAATGGAAATGGAACCATCTTGTCAGCAAGGATGGTGACCGCTTGTTCGAACACTACCGCGACGCACTCGATGCGCTGGGGAAGAAGCCAGGCTTGATCGGAACCATCTTCCGCAAGGCCCAGAACAAGCTATCCGACCCGGCCAAGCTCAAGCGCGTCGTCTCGCTGATCGACAAGGAAGGCCCCTGGGTGGGACTCAATGTCGACGTCGAGGGGGAAATCTACGAAGGTCTGCTGGAGAAGAACGCATCGGAAGTGCGCTCGGGCGCCGGCCAGTACTTTACCCCACGCCCGGTCATCGAGGCCATGGTCCAATGCATCAACCCCAAGATCGGTGAAACCGTAGGTCGACCCCGCCTGCGGCACCGGCGGTTTCCTGCTGGCCGCCTACGATCACATGAAAGGCCAGACCCAGGACCGCGATAAACTGGCCGGGCTGCGGAACGAAGCCTTCATCGGCATCGACATCGTCGACGAAGTCGTACGCCTGTGCGCCATGAACCTCTATCTGCATGGCCTGGGTAACGGCGGCAGCCCTGTCCACCAGGGCGACGCGCTGTCCAGCGCCGGCACCGACCGATACGATATCGTCCTGACCAATCCGCCCTTCGGCAAGAAATCCAGCTACCGCGTCGTCGGCGAAGACGGCCAGGTCACCACCGAGCAGGAGAACTACGAGCGCGAGGACTTCAAGTTCACCACCTCGAACAAGCAGTTCAACTTCCTCCAGCACATCATGACCGCCCTCAAGGTCGGCGGCCGCGCCGGCGTCGTCCTGCCGGACAACGTCCTGTTCGAAGCTGGTCGCGCCGGCGAAGGCATTCGCAGACGCCTGCTCGAAACCTTCAACTTCCACACCCTGCTCCGCCTGCCCACCGGCATCTGGTACAGCCCCGGCGTCAAGGCCAACGTCCTGTTCTTCGACAAGAAAGCCCCGGCCAAACAAGTCCAGACCAAGGCCCTATGGGTCTATGACTACCGGACCAACGTCCACAAGACCCTCAAAACCAAAAAACTGGCCCCCGAAGACCTAAACGACTTCGTCCACTGCTACAAAAAACGCAAAGAAACCGACCGCTTCCGCCGCTTCCCTATCGAAGACCTGCTCAAACGCGACAAACTCAACCTCGACCTCTTCTGGCTCAAAGACGACAGCCTGGAAGACATCGACAGCCTTCCGGAACCAGAAGTCCTGGCGGCAGAAATCACTGAGAACCTAGAGGCTGCGTTGGAGAGTTTTGCGGAGGTTTTGGGGGAATTGAAGTCGCGTGGCTAATTTATGAGCTAAGCAGATGTCTTCCGGCTCCAAATCCGGATAGTCCGTGAGTAAGGCGTCCCGATCCGGATACACCGCCATCGCCCCGAAAGTCCGTAAAACCCAGCACATCCATGACCCCCCCACAAGCCCCGGCTGGCTTTCTCCATCCAGCCGGGGCATACTCCATAGAGCGCTACCTGATTTGAAGCCGCTGAATTCATCAAAAAGGGGTTAGGAACATGGCCAGATCCTCGATTGTCGATCTTATTGAGTCCGGTGAACGGGCTCGATTGATTCCGGTTTGTGCCGCAGGGCAGAAGGAAATTGCGGCGGTCTCCGCGCTCTTGGCGGTATTTCGGATCGTTCCGGAGTACGCGAGAGTCATGCTGGAGGAAGTGGGCGCTCCGTCATCTGCGCGGTCTCGCTTGTCCGCCTGGACGGAGGTTTGCTTCAAGCGGCCGAAGCAAACCAGGTCCAGCCTGCCGCGGCCTGATGGGCTGCTGGTAGTCGATACTTCCCGCAAGGAATGGGTGGCATTGGTCGAGGCCAAGATCAAGGGGGACGAGCTCAACCCCGAGCAACTGGAGAAGTACCTGGATGTGGCCAAAGAGGTGGGCGCGGACGCCTTGATCACAATTTCGAATCAGTTCGCAACGATCCCGAGCCACCACCCGACAAAGGTCGACAAAAAGAAACTGCGCTCGATCGGCCTTTATCATTTCTCCTGGCTCTCTTTGCTCAGCAATGCTCAATTGCTGGCTGAGGCCGATTCGGTCAAGGATCGAGAGCAGGCCATTGTGCTTGAGGAATTGATCCGCTTCCTGAAGCATGAACAATCGGGCGTCCGTCCATTCGACCGAATGGGGCCGGCCTGGAAGGAAGTTTGTGCCAAAGTTCAGAACGCTGAATCTTTGCGGAAAAATGACCCGATACTCTTGGATTCAATCAGTGATTGGTATCAACTTAGTCGATATCTCGGGTTGACATTGAGCACAAGAATCGGCAAACGGGTGTCAACGGTCCTGCCACGAAAGTTTGCCAATAGTCCTGAAGCCCGCCTTGATGATCATGTCAATACGCTGATCAATCGGTGCCGTCTCGAAAACGATTTCCAGATCCCGAACGCTGCCGGCCAAATCCATCTGGAGGCAGATTTGCGACGTCGCACGATCAGCCTGTCCATCAGGCTCGACCCGCCGGCAGACAAGAAGAAGCCGACCGCCGCCGTGAACTGGCTGACGCGCCAATTGCGTGGCAAGGAGCTGAAAGGTGTGCTTATCGGATGCTCCTGGCCCAGAAGAACTCCGAACACCACCTTGAGCCTGGAGCAAGCCCTGGAACATCCGGAAGATCTAATACCCGAAGGGGTCAACGAACTTCCAACGAGCCTTGAAGTGCGCCGGGTCATTGATCTCGCTGGCCGATTCCGTGGGGCAAAAACCCTGGTCGAGGACGTCGAGCGGGCATTCAGTGCGTTCTATCGAGAGGTCGGACAACACTTGACCCCGTGGGTCGCGCCACCTCCGAAATATAAGAAGCGTGAGACTACAGATGAGTTTGAAGAATCTCAGTCGATTGAAAAGGAGACAGATGCGCCATCGGTGGTTTAGTGCTGACCAGTCTTGAGCTTCGCCCTTTATGGCGGAAGGCAACACGGCGTGCCGATCAGTGTGAACTCAGCGAACCGTCTCTACTGACCACTGACCTCCGACTGGGGTAAAAAGTATCAGAGCACACCCTCTGCCGCGGCCTTGATATCCTCCAGATCCTTCTTCAGGGCCTTTTTCGTGGCGCTAACGAACAGAAAACCGAGGAGGAATGAGAATACTTTCGCCGTCAGGGTAATCGGTTTGCCATCGAAATCCATGGTCAGCTCCGTACCCTCTGGAATCTCCTTGAGCTCGATGCGCGAAGTATAGATGGCGCCATGGCTTTCGGCCCGGACGGTATAGAATTCCGGCTCGTTCGCATCGGTGACCCACATGATTTCCGTGGCGGTCTTGCCCATCATGGTGCGCGTTTCCTTCCATTTGAATCCCACCATGCCCTGTGTGGG
>JBGTLI010000097.1:0-1575 GCA_041744195.1 Wenzhouxiangella sp.
GGTCGAACTGGTGGTTTTTCTGGCCGACGGTGGCCGTGATGTGCCCGCACCGGATTGGCCGGACAAGGTTTTCGGCTATGCCGTAGGCGTGGACCTGACCCGTCGCGACGTCCAGGCGAGCCTGAAAAAAGCAGGCCAGCCGTGGGAAGTCGCCAAGGGCTTCGACCAGTCGGCGCCGGTCGGTGCGATCATGATCGCCGACCAGTGGCAACCGGCTGGCGGCCATTCCATTGAGCTCCAGGTCAACGGCATGGTGCGCCAGCAGGCCAACCTTGGCCAGATGATCTGGTCCGTTCCCGAGTTACTGGCGCGGTTATCGAAGCAGTTCACCCTCAATGCCGGTGATGCTGTTTTTACCGGCACCCCGGCCGGCGTTGCCAGCTTGCAACCTGAGGATCGGGTCGTTGCCCGAATCCAGGGCCTGCCTGAGCTGGAATTTGCTATCGATTCGCTCTGATGACGCATTTGCCGCTGCTGGCCATGGTGCTTGTCGGCGGCGCGATCGGAGCGGTTGCGCGGGTGGCGGTTTCCCAATGGATGCTACGACGCTTCGGCGGGGCTTACCCGTTTGGCACCTTGCTGGTCAACCTGAGTGGCGCGCTGCTGATCGGCCTGGTCTACGGTGGCCTGCTGGCGCTATTCAGCATCGTGCCTGGCGAACCCCTCTATTTCCTGCTGACCTATGGCTTGCTGGGCAGCTACACAACCGTTTCGACCCTGAGCATTGAATCACTGTTGCTGGTCCAGCAGGGCCGAAGCCGGGCTGCACTGGGCTACCTGACCACGACTCTGATCGGTGGCATTTTACTGGTGCTGGCTGGAATGGCCGTGGCAGGCCGGATGTTCGGAGCGCTGCACCTGTGGTGAGCAGCGATTATCGCATCAGCACCTATCTCTGGGTCGCCACCGGCGGGGCACTGGGCAGTCTGCTGCGCTTTGCTGCATCCATCGCCTGGCAAAGCTGGGGAGGCAGCGGCTTTCCCTGGCCGACGCTGTTGGTCAATGTGGCCGGCTCGGCACTGATCGGCTTTCTGGTCGCCGTCTCTTCCAGCCAGGGCTGTTGGCCGTTGAAACTGGAACACCGGGCGTTTTTGATCGCCGGCTTTTGTGGCGGTCTGACGACTTTCTCCTTTGTCAGTCTGGAGATGGGCCTGATGGTGTACCAGCAAGCATGGGGTGAGGTCGTTGGCTATCTTGTTTTGTCTGTTCTTGGCTGGATTGGGGCAGTATGGATCGGCTTCGGCGCCGGGGCGCGGATTTCCGGGCCCAGACACTAACGCCGACCAACCCGCCAAAATCCCCAGCGGGCGCTACATCAACTGCTGCACCATCCTGAAGCCTGCAATCCAGGTGCCGGCGGCCGAGCCGAGGTTGGACAGGAAGAAAACAACGAAGACGTGGCTGACCCGGTTCTTGAACCAGCCGGAGATATTGACGACGTCGTCGCGCAAGGTTTCGAAGTCACCCACGCGCGGTTTGCGCAGCCAGGCTTCGACGGCGCCGGTGACCATACCGGCGCCGATGGTCGGGTTGAGCGAGGTCAGGGGGGCCGCGACCAGGGCGGTTAGGATGGTC
>JBGTLI010000098.1:0-4102 GCA_041744195.1 Wenzhouxiangella sp.
TTCGTTACTGGCATGCTGTGTTCTGCAAACCACGCCAGGATGCCACGGCCGAAGAAAACCTTCTGAATCAGGGCTTCGAGATATTCCGACCCAGGACACGTGTCCGCATCACGCTGCGCGGCCGGCGGCGCACCCAGATCGAGTCCATGTTTCCACGGTACCTGTTCGTGCGATTGAGTCGCCAGGGCGAGGATTGGGGGCCAATCCGTTCCACTCGCGGCACCATCGGACTCGTGCGCCTGGGACTGGAAACACCTGTCGTTCCCGATCCAGTCATTGAAATGTTGCGCGCACGCTGTTGCGAAGACGGTATCATCTGCCTGTCGGGCGCCATCGATTTTCGCGCCAACGACCCGGTCGAAATCATTGACGGCCCCTGCGCCGGCTACCGGGCGCTGTTTCAATCCCGCAGCAGCGAGGAGCGCGTCATTGTTCTGCTCAAGTTGCTGCAACATGAACGTCGGGTCGAGTTGAACGAGGCCAGCATCCGGCGAGCCTGATTATTTTCACATGGCAGCAGACCTTCAGCATGCAGAGATTACCCAATAGCCCGTTCAAAGCCTACGACCTGCGTGGTCGGGTGCCGGATTCGCTCAACGAAGAGCTGGCCACCCGCATTGGCCAGGCCTATGCCGCCGTCGTTCAGCCCGCAGGCCGGGTCGCGATTGGCCAGGACATGCGACTTTCCAGCCCGGGCATTGCCAGCGCCCTTACCCGCGGGCTGAACAGCGCTGGCATCGATACTGACCAACTCGGGTTATGTGGAACCGAGCTGGTCTACCATGCCGCGTCACGCTCCGGCATGGGTGGCGGCATCATGGTCACCGCCAGCCATAATCCGGCCGACTACAACGGAATGAAGATGGTGCGCGAGCAGGCCATCCCGATCAGCGCCGACACCGGCCTCAAGGACATTGAAGCACTACTTGTGCAGGGATTGGACACATCGGATCAAGTCGCCAGCGGATCGGATCGGGAGGTGGATCTGAACGACGAATATCTCCATCGCATGCTTGCCGCGATCGACCGCGACCGCATCAAGCCCCTGAAGCTGGTGGTCAATGCGGGCAACGGCTGCGCCGGCCCGACTTTCGATGCACTGGCAGCCCATCTGCCGCTGGAAGTGGTCCGTCTGCATCACACGCCCGATGGCGCCTTTCCAAACGGAGTACCCAACCCCTTGCTGACGGAAAACCGTGCCCTGACCGCCCAGATGGTGCGCGAGCACGGAGCCGACTTCGGCGTGGCCTGGGACGGCGATTTTGATCGCTGCTTTTTCTTTGACGGCGATGGGCGATTTATCGAGGGCTATTACCTGGTTGGTCTGTTTGCCGCCCGTCTGCTCGAAAAGCAGCCTGGTGAGAAGATCGTTCTTGATCCGCGCCTGACGTGGAACACGCTGGACCTGGTTCACAAGGCCGGGGGCATTCCGTTGATCAACAAGAGCGGCCATGCCTTTATCAAGGAACGCATGCGGCTCGAGAACGCGCTTTATGGTGGCGAGATGTCGGCGCATCACTACTTTCGCGATTTCTCTTTTTGCGACAGCGGTATGTTGCCCTGGCTGTTGCTGGCTGAAATCGTCTCGGATACCGGCCGCTCGCTGGCCGAACTGGTCGACGAAAGGATCCGCGCCTATCCCTGCAGCGGCGAATTGAACTTCGAGGTCAGTGACACCGATACCGTCATCGAGCATATCCTGGCCAATTACAGTAGCCTGCAGCCAATCATCGACAAGACCGACGGCATCAGCCTCGAGTTTCGGGAATGGCGCTTCAACCTGAGGGCTTCGAACACCGAACCGGTGATTCGTCTGAATATCGAGACCCGAGCCGACGAGGCACTGCTGGCCGAACGCACCGATGAACTGACTGTATTGGTCAACCAGTTCCTAGTGGGCCATTAGCGGGGTAACGAACTCATTCGGACAGTCGGCGGTTGATTGGGGTGAAACTGAACGCGACTGATCGAAGGCAATTCTGGGCAAGCGGGGTTACACTAGTGGCACAGTAGGTAATTCGGGACACACGCAATGAATCAACCCGCCTCGGCAGCCGACAAACGGCCCGTGCTGGTCACCGGTACGGCCGGATTTATCGGCTCGCATGTCGCCCACGCGCTGATCCAGCGCGGCCAACAAGTGGTTGGCCTCGACAATCTGAGCGACTATTACGACGTCAACCTGAAAAAGGCCCGGCTGGCGAGACTGAACCAGTCCGACCGTTACCAGCATGTCCACGCCGACCTGGTTGATCGCCAAGCCATCGAATCGGTGTTTGCCCGGCACAAGCCGGCCCGGGTCGTTCACCTGGCGGCACAAGCCGGAGTCCGTTATGCGGCAACCAATCCGCATGCCTACACCGGCAGCAATGTCGCCGGGTTCCTGCACATCCTCGAAGGTTGCCGCCACCATCCGGTCGAGCACCTGGTGTTTGCCTCCACCTCGTCGGTTTATGGCGCCAATACCGCAATGCCTTTTTCCGAGCATCAGAGCACCGAACACCCGCTAACCCTGTATGCGGCGACCAAGAAAGCCAACGAGATGATGGCCCACAGTTACGCGCACCTGTATGGCATACCGGCCACGGGCCTGCGCTTCTTTACCGTTTATGGCCCCTGGGGACGGCCCGATATGGCGCTGTTTCTGTTTACCCGCGCCATTCTGGCCAATGAGCCAATCAAGGTCTTCAACCATGGTCACCACCGGCGAAGCTTCACCTATATCGATGATATCGTCGAGGGCATCGTCCGGGTTCTCGACCAGCCGGCGACAGCCAGTCCATCATGGCAAAGCCAGAGTCCGGATCCGGCGACGAGCAATATCCCCTACCGCCTGTTCAACATCGGCAATGAGCAGCCAGTCGCGTTGTTGCGCTATATCGAGGTTCTTGAAAGTTGCCTGGGTCGCAAGGCCAGCATGGACCTGCTGCCGCTCCAGCCCGGCGATGTGCCTGACACCGAAGCCGATGTCAGTGAACTGCATACAGCCGTTGGCTATCGGCCAACGGTGAGTGTCGAGCAGGGCGTGGAACGCTTTGTTGCATGGTACCGCGATTACTATGACTGCTGACTGGAGGCCGACGATGCCCAAGAACATTCTCGACCAACTCAAAAACGGCGACGCCGCAATCGCCGTCATTGGCCTGGGTTATGTCGGGCTGCCGCTGGCCGTGAATTTCGGCCAGCATTATCGTACGGTCGGCTTTGACATCAAGGCCACTCGAATCGCCGAGCTGCGCCGCGGCCATGACAGCACACGCGAAGTCGACGCGGAGGAATTGGCTGCCGCCAGCAAGTTGACCGTCAGCGACCAGATCGACGACCTGTCGCAATGCCGGATATTCATCGTCACGGTACCGACACCGATCGATCTTGCCAAACGGCCTGACCTCGGACCCCTTCTCGGCGCATCAAAGCTGGTCGGCAGCGTACTCAAGGACGGTGATATTGTGATCTACGAGTCCACTGTCTACCCGGGTGCGACCGAAGAGGACTGCGTGCCGATTCTGGAACGAGAGTCCGGCCTGCGCTACATCCACGGAGTCGATTCAGACAATGGGCACGGGTTTTATTGCGGTTACAGCCCGGAGCGCATCAATCCCGGCGACCGCAAGCACCGATTGTCCGATATTGTCAAAGTGACCTCAGGCTCCACACCGGCGATTGCCGACCTGGTTGACGAACTGTACGCCTCCATCATTCATGCCGGCACTTATCGAGCAGCCTCGATCCGGGTCGCTGAAGCGGCCAAGGTAATCGAAAATACCCAGCGTGACCTCAACATCGCGCTGGTCAACGAGTTGGCGATCCTGTTCGCCCGCCTCGGGCTCGATACCTGCAGTGTCCTGGAAGCAGCGGGTACCAAGTGGAATTTCCTGCCATTCCGACCCGGTTTGGTCGGTGGCCACTGCATCGGCGTCGATCCTTATTACCTGACTCACAAGGCGCAGGCTGTCGGCCACCACCCGGCAGTCATCCTGTCGGGCCGCCGTGTCAATGACGCCATGGGCCAGTTTGTTGCTGGTGAAGTCCTGCGGCTGATGGCCCGATCGTCAGTCTACCAACCCGGCGCCCGGGTGCTGATCCTTGGCCTGACGTTCAA
>JBGTLI010000099.1:0-20411 GCA_041744195.1 Wenzhouxiangella sp.
CGACCGACTCTGGGGATTCCAAAGACGCCCGAACAGCTTTCTGCTTGAACTCCTGAGAGAAAACACGACGATTTTTGCTTTGCATAAACACCTCCATGAGAAATTTCAAAAAGGTGTCTACTTTCTCGGGGGCAGTCCAACTAGCCAACCAGCCGCAAAGTCTTCCGTCTTCCGTCTTCCGTCTTCCGTCTTCCGTCTTCCGTCTTCCGTCTTCCGTCTTCCGTCTCCCGTCCTCCGCCTTACCTTTTACCTTCCCCCCGCCCTTCTTCAAGCCCTCGGCAACGTCACCCCGCGCTGGCCCATGTACTTTCCTGCTCGATCCGCATACGAGGTCTCGCATTCCTCATCCGATTCCAGGAACAGAAACTGGGCGACCCCCTCGTTGGCATAGATCCGGGCCGGCAGCGGCGTGGTGTTGGAAAATTCCAGGGTCACGTGCCCTTCCCATTCCGGCTCCAGCGGGGTCACGTTGACGATGATCCCGCAGCGGGCGTAGGTCGACTTGCCGAGGCAGATGGTCAGTACGTTGCGCGGAATACGGAAGTATTCGACGGTCCGCGCCAGGGCGAACGAATTGGGCGGAATGATGCAGGTATCGCCCTTGAAATCAACAAAGCTGTTGGAATCGAAATTCTTCGGATCCACGACCGCACTGTTGATATTGGTGAAAATCTTGAATTCGTCGGAACAGCGCCCGTCGTAGCCATAGCTTGACGTGCCATAGGACACCAGTTTGCGGCCATCGGCGGCCTGGCGGACCTGGCCCGGCTCGAACGGTTCAATCATGCCATGACGTTCGGCCATGGTTCGAATCCAGCGATCCGGTTTGATACTCAAAATCGTTCCCTCGATAAAGCGAACCGCAGATTAACCCAGATAATCACGGCAAGAAAGTCGAGCTTACTCGACGATCCTGATCTTCGGCATCCGAATGCTCTGATTGCGCGACTGCAGCGACAGCCGGGCCGCCACGCGACGGGCAATTTCCCGAAACCGCAAACTGACGGGGTCTTCGGCATCGGCGGCAACAATGGGAAGGCCTACGTCGGTGGATCGCCCGAGGCTGGCGTCCAATGGGATGTGGCCAAGCATGGCAAGGCCGGCCTCAGCCGCGATGCGCTGCCCCCCACCAGTGCCGAAGACCGCTTCCTCGTGCCCACAGTTTGAACAGATATGCGTGCTCATGTTCTCGACCACGCCAAGCACGGGAATCCGCACCTTGCCGAACATCGCCACCGCCCGCCTGACATCGTCCACCGCCACTTCCTGCGGGGTGGTGACTGTCAGCACCCCGGCCACCGGGATGCGTTGGGCCAGGGTGAGCTGAATATCGCCGGTCCCTGGGGGCAGATCGACGATCAGGTAGTCCAGATTACTCCACAAGGTTTCGGCGACCATCTGCTGCAGGGCCTGAGTCGCCATGGGCCCGCGCCAGATCATGGCCTGATCGGTCTTGACCAGCACACCAATGGACATGGTCTGCAGGCCGTGAGCCATCATGGGCAGGATGCGACGGTTTTCGGTGGTTTGCGGCCCGCCTTTCAATCCGAGCATGCGTGGCTGACTTGGCCCATAGACATCGGCATCCAGAACGCCAACCGTCGCGCCCTCGGCCTGCAGCGCCAGGGCGAGGTTGGCCGCCACAGTGGATTTGCCCACACCACCCTTTCCAGAGGCCACCGCGATCACGTTGCGCACGCCTTCCAGCGGGTTCAGGCCGTTCTGCACCGCGTGCTGGGGGATTTCCCAGGTCACATCCACCGTGACTGCAGAGACCTCGCCTGTCGCGACCAGGGCGTTTCTGACCACATCAGCCAGGGTATCGCGCCAGCCGGCCGCCGGGTAGCCAAGCCGGATTTCGACCGCCGCCCTGCCCTCGCGCACCGCCAGGGCACGAACCGACTCACCCAGTGCCTGGCCGGTATGCGGGTCATGCAGGGCGGCAACGATTTGCTTCAACTGGGCTTCGGACTCGTTGGTCATGAAACAGGTTTCCTTGCAGGCGTAATGATCATTGCGCCATTGTACCGAAGCCAGTCTCAAGCCAAGGGCGCGCATGCGATAATAGCGGGCTTATTGCCACCCACTCACAAGACAGAATCAAGCTACTCATGACCGCCAAGCGACGCATCCTTGTCACTGCCGCCCTGCCTTACGCCAACGGCTCGATTCACCTGGGCCACATGCTTGAATATATTCAGACGGATATCTGGGCGCGATTCCAGCGTGCGCGTGGTCACGAGGTCTGGTTTGCCTGGGCTGACGACGCCCATGGCACCCCGATCATGCTTCATGCCCGCAAGCGCGGCATCAGCCCGGAACAGCTGATCGAGGAGACGAGCGCCGAACACCAGCGTGACTTCGCCGATTTCGGTTTGTCGCACGACAACTTCTCTTCCACTCATGATCCGGCCAACCGCGAACTGGTCGAGCGCATCTGGGACCGCCTCAAGGCCGGTGGCGCGGTGACCACGCGCACCATCGAGCAGTTCTATGACCCCGACGGCAACATGTTCCTGCCCGACCGATTCATCCGCGGCCGTTGTCCGCGTTGTGGCGCCGAGGACCAGTACGGCGATTCCTGCGAGGCCTGCGGCGCGACTTACGATCCTACCGAACTGGTTGATCCGCGCTCGGTGATCTCGGGCGCAACCCCGGTATTGAAGAAAACCGAGCACTTCTTTGTCACGCTGGAAAAGTTCAGGGAAAGCCTTCGCGCCTGGGTCCGTTCCGGCGCGCTGCAGGACGAAGTCGCCAACAAGCTCGAAGAATGGTTCGGCGAGCGCCTGCGTGACTGGGATGTGACCCGCGATGCGCCCTACTTCGGTTTCCCCATCCCCGGGGAGACCGACAAGTACTTCTACGTCTGGCTGGATGCGCCGGTCGGCTACCTGGCCAGCTTCAAGGCGATCTGTGAACGCGAGGGGCTGGACTTCGAGGAATGGCTCAAGCCCGGCACCGATACCGAGATGCACCATTTCATTGGCAAGGACATCATCTACTTCCACTGCCTTTTCTGGCCCGCGATGCTCGAAGGTGCCAGCCTGCGCCGCCCGACCAACGTCCATGCCCATGGTTTCCTGACGGTCAACGGCGCCAAGATGTCCAAGTCGCGCGGCACCTTCATCAAGGCCCGCACCTGGCTGGACGAACTCGGCCCCGACTACCTGCGCTACTATTTCGCCGCAAAGCTCGGCTCGGGTCTGGCCGATATCGATCTGAGCCTGGATGACTTTCGGGCCCGGGTCAATTCGGACCTGGTCGGCAAGCTGGTCAATATCGCCAGCCGCTCGGCCGGCTTCGTGCACAAATTCGGCCAGGGCCGCCTGGCCGGCAAACTGCCCGACCCGGCGCTTTACCAGCGCTTCATCGACGCCCACGAAACCATCGCCGCGGAGTTCGAGAGCCGGAATTTCCAGATGGCGGTGCGCCGAATCATGGCTCTGGCCGACGAGGCCAACCGCTATATCGATGAACACAAGCCCTGGGTTCTGGCTAAGGAAGCGGGACGCGAAGCCGAGGTCTTGGCAATCTGCACCCAGGGCATCAACATGTTCCGCGCCATGATGACCTGGCTGGCGCCAGTGATTCCACATACGGCTGCGGCTGCGGCAGAGTTTCTTGACACGCCACTGGAGGACTTCGATGCCATCGGCGAGCCGCTACTCGATCATCGCATCAACAAGTTCAAGCCGCTGATCAAGCGGGTCGAGCCTGAACAGATGGACCGGGTACTGGAAGCCAGCCGCGACTCACTGGAGCAGACCGACCGGACCGCCGGACCGGACCCCATCGTCCCGGCCCAGGAACCAGAGGAGAGCAGCGTGATCGAATTTCCGGATTTTGCAAAAGTCGACTTGCGCGTGGCCCGAATCATCAAGGCCGAACTGGTCGAAGGGGCCGACAAACTGCTCCGGCTGGAACTCGATCTTGGCGCTTCGACCCGCCAGGTCTTCGCCGGTATCCGTGGCCACTACGACCCGGCCGAACTGGAAGGACGCCTGACCGTCGTCGTCGCCAACCTCGCGCCACGCAAGATGCGCTTCGGCATCTCCGAAGGCATGGTTCTGGCCGCCAGCGAATCCGGCGGCACACCCTTCCTGCTCAGCCCGGACTTCGGCGCCGAGCCTGGAATGAAAATCAGTTGAGAGGTAAGAGGTAAAAGGTAAAAGGATATAGGGAGCCGTACCCTTTCACCTTTTACCTTTACACCTTTCCCCCTATACAAAATGGACCTGTTCCTCATCATAGTCTCGGCAGCCCTGGTCAATAATTTCGTACTGATCAAATTTCTGGGCTTGTGTCCGTTTCTCGGCACATCGAGCAATGTCGAGTCGGCCATCGGCATGTCACTGGCCACGGCGTTCGTCCTCACCCTGGCCTCGGTTGCCAGTTTCATGCTGACCAGCTGGATCCTGCAGCCGCTGGGACTGATGTATCTTTCGACCGTGGCGTTCATCCTGGTGATCGCCGCCCTGGTTCAACTGACCGAGTTGTTCATGCGCCATTCGGCCCCCCTGCTGCACCGCGTACTTGGCATCTACCTGCCGCTGATCACCAGCAACTGCGCGGTGCTCGGTGTTGCGCTGCTGAACGTGCGCGAACAGCATAGCCTGCTCGAGTCCGCGCTCTACGGCTTTGGCGCCGCCCTCGGTTTCGGGGGCGTCCTGGTCGCGCTGGCCGCCGCGCGTGAGCGCCTGGTCATGGCCGATGTGCCGGCGAGTTTCCAGGGCGCGCCGATCGGGCTGATCACAGCCGGACTGATGGCCCTGGCATTCATGGGCTTTACCGGCTTCGCAAGGTTGTAGGCATGGTCGCCGCGTTACTCACCCTGGCCCTGATGTCGCTGCTGATCGGCATTGTCCTGCTGTGGCTGGGCCAGCGCTTCCAGCCCGATGAGAATTCCGTGGTCGAGCAGATCAACGCCGTCCTGCCACAGACCCAGTGCGCACAATGCGGTTACCCCGGTTGCAGGCCTTACGCCCAAGCCATTGCCGCAGGAGATGCCGACATCAACCAGTGCCCGCCGGGTGGCCAGGCCGGCGTCCAGGCCCTGGCCGACCTGCTGGGCACTGAAGCCAGGCCGCTGGATGAAGCGCGCGGCCTACACAAGCCGCCGATCGTGGCCCTGATCGATGAGGATCGCTGCATCGGCTGTACCCTGTGCATCCAGGCCTGCCCAGTCGACGCGATCATCGGCGCGGCCCGCCAGATGCACACCGTCATTGCCGATGAATGCACCGGCTGCGAGTTGTGCCTGGCACCTTGCCCGGTCGACTGCATTGATCTGGTCAATCGACCGGAACCGTTCTACGTCTGGCCCGCCCCACACATCCTGCCAATCCGGGTGCGCGCCTCGTGACTGACCCCCTTCCCGGCGAACGATTGTTCAGCTTCCCTGGCGGCCTCAGGCTCCGTCATAACAAGAAGATTTCGTGCGAAACATCGCTGGCGGCCGCCACCCTGCCTGACCGGCTCTACATTCCCCTGGGCCGCAGTCGCGGCGAGCAGGGCGAACTCCTGGTTGCCGCGGGTGAGGCGGTATTGAAAGGGCAGCCGCTGACCCGGGCCGAACACGATTTCCAGGTTGTCGTTCATGCCTCCACCTCCGGCACCATCGCCGGCGTGGTCGACTGGCCGTCGAGCTGGCCGCCCGGTCGTACCCACCCCTGCCTGGAACTGGTTTCAGACCGGTCGGACCAGGCAGCTGATCCTCTGCCGCTCGGCAACTGGCCGACAGCCGACCCGCAGGTCATCATTGATCACCTGCGCGAACAGGGCCTGGCGGGCCTGGGTGGCGCCATGTTTCCGACCGCGGCCAAGCTGCGCGGCGACTGGCCGGCGCTGGATACCCTGATCCTCAATGGCGCCGAGTGCGAGCCGTGGATTTCCTGCGACGAAATGCTGATGCGCTCGCGCCCGGAAGCCGTGATCGAAGGCGCACTGATCCTGGCCCGGGCCATCGGGGCCGGACGCGTGGTCATCGGCATTGAGGACCAGATGGGTGCGGTGGCAACGGCGCTGACTCGAGCACGGCGCGAACTCGATCCTGATGACACGATCCGCGTGATCAAGGTCACCACGATCTACCCTGAAGGCGGCGAGCGCCAGTTGATCCAGGTACTGACCGGTCGCGAGGTGCCGCATGATGGCCTGCCGCAGGATTTGGGGCTGGTATGCCACAACGTGGCCACCGCCGTCGCCGCCCGAGATGCGGTCATTGAGGGCTCGCCCCTCATTGGACGAGTCGTCACGGTCACCGGCCCGGGCATCCGGAACCCGCGCAACCTGGTGGCGCGGATCGGCACGCCGATCTCACACCTGATCGAACAGGCCGGCGGTTACACCGATGACGTCGATCGCCTGATTCTCGGCGGCCCGATGACCGGGATTGCCCTGGCCAGCGACGATATCCCGATCGCCAAGGGCAGCAACTGCATTCTGGCCCTGGTCACGGAGCAATTACAGCATAGCCAACCCACCCTGCCGTGCATCAACTGCGGCGAATGTGTCCGGGTTTGCCCAGCCAGCCTGCTGCCGCAGATGCTGTTCAAGGCCATCGCCAGCGATCAGCATGAACTGGCCGACGAACTCGACCTGTTCGACTGTATCGAATGCGGCTGCTGCGCCCAGGTATGCCCCAGCCATATTCCACTGGTCGATTACTATCGTCATGGCAAGGGCGAGCTGCGCCTGAAGGATCTGGACCAGCGCCGCGCCACACTGGCCCGCCGGCGCTTCGAGAGTCGCGAGCAACGCCTGGCCCGTGAGCAGTCCGAGCGCGAGGCGCGCCGCGAGCGGCGCCGGGAAAAGCTCCAGGCGCCGAACGAGGCCAAAAGCGAGATCGAAGCCGCCATCGAGCGTGCGCGGCAGAAAAAGCAATGACCGCGGCCCGAACGTTCGAACTTGCCGGTGCGCCGCACCTGCCACCGACCAGTACGGTCGGCGGTGTGATGCGCCAGGTTTTATATTCACTTGTGCCGGCAGTACTCGCCCACTGGTGGTATTTCGGCTGGGGGATTTTCTTCCAGATCGCGCTCGCGGTCGGATTTGCCCTGGTGTTCGAAGCCGCGATGCTCAAGGCCCGCCAACGGCCAATCAAGCTGTTTTTGAGCGATTACAGCGCCGTGGTCACCGGCGTCCTGTTTGCCCTGTGCATGCCGCCGCTGGCGCCCTGGTGGATTGCGGCGGTCGGCATGTTGTTTGCGATTGTGATCGCCAAGCACCTGTATGGCGGGCTGGGCTACAACCTGTTCAACCCGGCCATGGTCGGGTTTGCCGCGGTCATCATCGCTTTCCCCATCGACCTGAGCAACTGGCTCACCCCGCGCCAGCTCTCGCCCGGCCTGCCTGGCCTGGGCGAAACCGCCTACGCCATCGTGACCGGCCAGTTGCCGGCCGGATTGGCCTGGGATGCCATCAGCCAGGCCACACCACTCGACGCCCTGCGTACCGGCGTGCAGGATAACTTCTCGGTGGTCGAAATCCGCGACCATCCGATGTTCGGTGATTTTGGCGGCCTGGGCTGGGAATGGATTGCCAACTGGTACGCAATTGGCGGGCTGTGGTTGGTGTATAAACGGGTCATCTCGTGGCATGTCCCGATCGCGGTCATGCTCACCGTCATCATTGTCTCGGCGCCCATGTGGCTGCTCGGACCGGACATCCACCCGTCGCCGGCTCAGCACGTCTTCTCGGGCGCCCTGGTCCTGGCCGCATTCTTTATCGCCACTGACCCGGTCTCCGGCTGCAGCACGATGAGGGGGAAGCTGATCTTCGGCGCCGGCGTTGCCATCATTACCCTGGGCATCCGACGCTTTGGCGGCTTTCCCGACGGTGTGGCTTTCGCCATCCTGTTGATGAACATGATCGCTCCGCTGATTGACCGCTACACGCGGCCAAGAACCTACGGCCACAGGCGATGAAGTTGCCGCCACGCACAAGAACCGCCCTGACGCTGGCGCTGATTGGCCTGGCATCCGCCGCCATTCTGGCGGGCCTGAACCACATCACCCGCGATCGAATCACACTGGAACAGGACCGCCGCGCCCTGGCGGTGCTGACCCAGCTGCTGCCAGAAGGCAGTTTCGATAACGAATTGGTCGCCGACTGGATCGAACTCAATGTACCCAATCTCCCCCGCCCTGCCCGGATCTATCGAGCTCGGCTCAACAACGAGCCAACCGCCGCGATCATCGACCTGACCACGCCCCGTGGCTACAGCGGTGACATCCGGCTGCTGGTCGCGGCGCAACCGGACGGCACCGTTATCGGCGTTCGGGTGCTGGATCATCGGGAGACACCCGGTCTGGGCGATCGCATCGAAGCGCGCCGCAGCGACTGGATCAACCAGTTTGATGGCCGCAGCCTTCAAGACCCGCCGCCCGAAGCCTGGGCGCCCGATCGCCGCGGCGGCGAATTCGACTCCATGACCAATGCCACCATCACCGCCAGCGCCGTGATTGATACCGTCCGGCGCGCGCTAAAGGCACTGATCGACCACGGCGATGATATCTGGGACCGGTCATCTGACGCCGCGACTGACACCCTGAGAGGGGTCGATTAAGCTATGGCCATGAAACCGGGACTGCAGACAGCACACGCGGAAATCTGGCGCCAGGGCCTTTGGAACAACAACGCCGGCCTGGTGCAATTGCTCGGGCTTTGCCCACTGCTGGCGGTAACCAACACAGCCGTCAACGGCCTGGGACTGGGGCTTGCGACCATCTTCGTGCTGGTCTGCTCGAATGCCGCCGTGTCGATCCTGCGCGGCACGCTGCAACCGGAGGTCCGCATCCCGGCCTTCGTGCTGATCATCGCCACCACGGTGACAGTCGTCGATCTGAGCCTGCAGGCCTGGTTGCATGACCTGAGCCGCACGCTGGGCATTTTTGTGCCACTGATTGTCACTAATTGCACCATTCTGGCCCGCGCCGAGGCCTTCGCCTCACGTCAGCCATTGCTGCCCGCGGTCCACGATGGACTGGCCCAAGGGGTTGGATTCGCGCTGGTTTTGATCGCCTTGGGTGCGGGGCGCGAAATCATCGGCCAGGGCACCCTGTTCGCCGACTTCGACTTGCTACTCGGGCCCTGGGCTGCCGATATGACCATTCACCTGCTGCCTGAAAGCTGGGGCCTGCTGCTGGCCGTTTTGCCGCCGGGCGCCTTTATCGGCCTTGGACTGATGGTGGCCTTGCGCCAGCACCTGATCTCCCGGCCGCGCCCCGAACCGGTTCAACGTCCAAGATCCGAGCCCGTCCCCTCGTGAAACTCAGCGAGCGCAAGGAATTCTTTCGCCGTCTGGCCGACATCAATCCGAACCCGGAAACGGAACTGAACTACACGACGCCGTTTGAGTTGCTGGTCGCGGTCACCCTGTCGGCCCAAGCAACCGATGTCGGCGTCAACAAGGCAACCAGCCGGTTGTTTCCGGTCGCCAATACACCGGAAAGGATCCTGGCCCTGGGCGAGGACGGCCTGAAGCACTACATCAAGACCATCGGATTATTCAACACCAAGGCGAAAAACGTGATCGCCGCCTGTCGTCTGCTGATCGAGCGTCACGACGGCGAGGTGCCGGATAACCGGGCCGACCTGGAAGCGCTTCCGGGCGTGGGGCGCAAGACCGCCAACGTCGTGCTCAATACGGCCTTTGGCCAGTCGACCATGGCGGTAGACACTCACATTTTTCGCGTCTCCAACCGCACCGGCCTGGCGCCGGGCAAAACGCCGCTGGCTGTCGAAAAGTCATTGCTGCGGCGCGTGCCCGCTGACTATCTCCGTCATGCTCATCACTGGCTGATCCTGCATGGCCGCTACACTTGCCGCGCTCGCTCGCCGAAATGCGCGCACTGCCCTGTTCTGGATCTGTGCCGATGGAAGAACAAGAACCTGAACGCGGATGGCGTCCCAAATAAAGCGTAAAGGCCCAATCACCCCACACCGAGCCGTGACACCTGGCCGGTTGCAGCCTCAGTAAATACCCTCGACCGTAAAGCCCTGGGCCCTGAGCAATTCAATCAATCCATCCTTGCCCGGCAGATGCAAGGCCCCGACGGCAATAATCAGGCCACTTTCACGAAGATAAGGCATGGCCCGCTCGATCATGACATGATTGCGATCAACCAGCCCCACCTGTTCAAAATGCTGCGCGACTTCCTGGCCCAACTGGGCGATCTGAGCTCGAGACAGCTCCTGCAGTTCATCCAGGTTACCGTTCAGATAAGTCGTGATGAGTTCTTCGAACAGCTCTGGTACTTGACCATGGTCAGCCACCGCCTGGCGCACAAGCTCGATTTGACCGGCCTCGCCCATAGCTTCAAAGAAGTTTAGTTGTTCATCGAGTGTTTCCAGCGCAATGACGTCCTTGCCCATGGCGCTGGCCCGAAATGACAGCGCCAGATCCATGAACAAACCGGTTTGCGGCGGTGGCAGCGACAGGGTCATCGCCACGGCCCACGGACGCATGCGGCGAACCGCCGGCTCGCCCATGCCGTAATCCTGCTCAAGCAGTTCGACAACTCGGGCGTAGAGCTCCGGCCTCAGCACCTCATGCAACACACCCTCGTCATAATGCATGGCCTCGGTCAATCGCGCCAGCATTGACCCATCCGGCACCAGCTCCAGCGCGACCCGCTCGGACTGGCGCAGCGCCTCCATCAGTTCCGGCGGGAAATCGAGCAACCTCGGATCCTCACTGTGGACCGTGCCGAGTAACCAGTTCTGCCCGCCTTGCGCGTCTGTTACCGACCAGAACACCTGGGCCTGGCAAGTCAATGCAGCGAGCAATAGCATGGACGAAAGAATCAGACGGATTGGGAACACTGGCGCAACTCCTTTGGCTTCAACACAGTATGATGGCAGGCTGTTGGACTTTAACACTGAATCTGTTCTTCTCTGATGATGGAAATTTCAAAAAGATTCCGCGGGTTTCTTCCCGTCGTTGTCGATGTCGAGACCGGCGGCTTCAATGCGGCCACTGATGCCCTGCTGGAACTGGCAGTCTGCATTATCGAAATGGATGAAGATGGCTGGCTCCAGCCAGGGACGGTCATGATGCGCCATGTTGCTCCGTTTGAAGGCGCCAATATCGAACAGGCGGCGCTGGAGTTCAACGGCATACGTCCCAATCACCCCTTGCGTCCGTCGGTGAGCGAGGAGATCGCGTTGCGCGACTTGATGCAACCGGTCCGCCAGGCCTTGCGTGATTCGGGCTGCAAGCGCGCGGTGCTGGTCGGTCACAATGCTTTTTTTGATCTGTCGTTCCTGAACGCGGCCATCGCGCGCGTGGGCTATAAGCGCAATCCGTTTCATCCTTTCAGCTGTTTCGATACCGCCACCCTGGGTGGCCTGGCCTACGGCCAGACCGTCCTTGCCCGGGCCGTCGATGCCGCGGGACTGGACTGGGACAAGTCGCAGGCCCATTCGGCCGCCTACGATACCGAACGCACGGCTGCCCTTTTCTGCAACATCGTCAACCGCTGGCGTCACCTTGAGGAACTGGAAGAAGAAGGTTGTAGCCGCAGCCTTTACTGAGCAGCCCCTTGAACTCGATTAGCCAATAGACCATATCTGATATCGTCGATTGTAGATTGTCGATTGCCAATTCTCAGTCAGTTTTTAATTTCACAAGGAGTAGACCATGGCTTTTTCCCTCCCCGACCTTCCGTACCCGAAGAATGCACTCGAGCCACACATTTCGGCTGAAACCCTTGAATACCACCACGGCAAGCATCACCAGACCTATGTCGACAAACTCAATGGCCTGGTCGAGGGGACTGACAAGGCCAACCAGTCACTGGAAGAAATCATCCGCAATTCAGACGGCGGGGTGTTCAACAACGCCGCCCAGGTATGGAATCACACCTTCTACTGGCATTGTCTGAGTCCGGACGGCGGCGGTGAACCTGGCGGCAAAGTTGCCGACATGATCAATCGTGATTTCGGCAGCTTTTCGGGCTTCAAATCAAAGTTCACCGACACAGCCATTGCCACCTTCGGCTCCGGCTGGGCGTGGCTGGTACAGAACCCGGATGGCAAACTGGACATCATCTCGACCTCCAACGCCCAGAACCCGCTGACCGGCCAATCCGTCCCTCTGCTGACCTGCGATGTCTGGGAGCATGCCTACTACATCGATTATCGCAACGCGCGGCCAAAATACCTGGAGGCCTTCTGGAACCTGGTCAACTGGTCATTCGTCGAATCCAACCTCAAAGGCTAGTGAAAGGCTGAGCGGCATCGGGAAGACAAAAGCTAATGTCTCATCTGTTCAACACGTATGCCCGGATGCCGCTCAGTCCGGTCCGGGGGGAAGGCGCCTGGTTGTTCGAGGCTGATGGCCGGCGCTATCTTGATGCGGTCAGCGGCATTGCCGTGTGCAGTCTGGGCCACGCGCACCCTCGCCTGGCCCGAGTCATCGCCGATCAGGCAACGACCCTGCTGCATACAGCCAATATCGTTGAAATCCCCCAGCAGGAAGCCCTGGCCGGCGAACTGTGTCGCATCAGCGGGCTGAACCGGGCCTTTATCACCAACTCCGGTGTCGAGGCCATTGAATGCGCGCTGAAACTGGCCCGACGCTATGCCCATCACCTCAGCATCGCCCAGCCCAGGGTCCTGGTCACCAGCGACAGTTTCCACGGTCGCAGCATGGCGGCCCTGAGCGCCTCCGGCAACGTCTCGATTCAGACTGGCTTCGGGCCGCTGGTCGATGGCTTTATCCGGGTTCCATTTGGTGATCTGGATGCGGCCAGACAGGCCTTGGTCAATTACCCCGACATCGTCGCTGTATTGGTCGAACCTATTCAGGGGGAAGGCGGCGTCAGGATCCCGCCGCAAGGCTACCTGCCAGGCCTGCGGGCGGCCTGTGACGAACATCTGGCTCTGCTGGTGCTGGATGAAATCCAGACTGGAATGGGCCGAACCGGACGCTGGTTTGCCTTTCAGCATGAGCCTGGGCTATTGCCCGATGTCATGACTGTCGCCAAGGCCCTGGGCAATGGCGTGCCGATTGGAGCCTGCCTGGCCCGCGCCGGCGTCGCCGATCTGCTCACGCCCGGCTCGCACGGGTCCACTTTCGGCGGCAATCCGCTGGCATGCCGGGTCGGCCTGGAAGTTATCGCCATCATGGAGGAGCAAGCCATACCAGCCCGGACCGAAAAGGTTGGGGCCGAGATGCTCCAGCGCCTGCGCGAGAGGCTGGATAATCAGCCCGGCGTGGTGGAAGTTCGCGGCCGCGGCTTGATGATCGGCATCGAACTGACCGAACCGGTGAGTGAATTGAAGGATGCCGCCCTGGCCCATGGCCTGATCATCAATGTCACGCGTGCCAACACGATCCGTCTGCTGCCGCCGCTGATCATTGAACCCGACCAGGTCACCCGGATCGTCGACACCGTGGTCACCATCATTCGCGAACGCTTCGGGTCATGACCCTGGTCGTTGACAACATCCACCTGGGCTATGGTGACATGCCGGTCATTCGGGGCTTAAATTTTGCTCTGGATGAGGGCGAAATCGGCTGTTTGCTGGGCGCTTCCGGATGCGGCAAGACCACGGCTTTAAGGGCGGTTGCCGGGTTCGAGTCCATCGACGAGGGTGAAATCCATGTCGGTGGCCGCCTGGTCAGTTCACCAAAACGCTTGACGCCTCCCGAGAAACGCAGTGTCGGCATGGTGTTCCAGGACCACGCCCTGTTTCCTCACTTGACCGTGGCTGGCAACGTCAGCTTTGGTCTGCGCCGGCTATCGGCCGACGAGCGACGAGGCCGAATTCGGAGCCTGCTTGAACTGACCGGCCTGAGTGGGCTGGACGAACGCTTTCCGCACGAACTTTCCGGTGGACAGCAACAGCGGGTCGCACTGGCCCGCGCTTTGGCGCCTGAGCCTTCTGTACTCCTGATGGATGAACCCTTCTCCAACCTCGACACGCGCCTGCGCCGAAGGATGGGGGAAGAGGTTCGTGGCATGCTCAAGGCTCGCGGCACGACCACGCTGCTCGTTACGCACGATCAGCAGGAAGCCTTCGCCCTGGCCGATCGTATTGGTCTGCTCAAGGATGGCCGGATGCTGCAATGGGACTCACCGTACCAGCTCTATCATCGGCCCGCCTCACGCTATGTCGCGGCCTTTACCGGCCGCGGCAGCTACCTTGTGGCCGCAGTTCAGGGTGACGCTTTAGTCCATGCCCTGGGCCGTTCGCCGCTACCGGAAGTCCGGCCGCGCGGCGAGGAGGTCGCTCTGTTGATTCGACCCGACGACATCCGGCCCAACCCATCCGGCCGGCGCGCTCGGGTGGTTGCCCGGCAATTCCAGGGCGCTGATATCCTTTATCGCCTGCGCCTTGAGGGCGGAGAAGAATTGACTGCGCTCTTTCCCAGCCATGATGACTTCGAGGTCAATGCCTCGATCGGCGTCGAGCTTGATGCTCAGCATCTGGTGTTGTTTCCCGCCGATCAACCCGGGGGTGTCATTTCACCCATCAGCAGCGACGCCATCTGAGGCTCAAGCAGCGGCGCCAGCCTGTCAGCACGCTCACGTAGCTGCGCAGGATCGTCGGCAATCAGGGTGGCATGGCCGACTTTGCGCCCTACCCTTGGCTTCTTGCCGTAATCGTGCCAGCGCAAACCGGGCACGGCCAGCAGGCGGCTGGCGTCCGGCATGGACCCGATCCAGTTGAACATCAATGCCTGCCCACGCATGCCTGTGCCACCCAGCGGCAGATCGCAGACGGCACGCAAATGATTTTCGAACTGCGAAGTCAGGCTGCCTTCGATGGTCCAGTGCGCGGAGTTGTGCACGCGTGGGGCGAATTCATTGGCCAGCAAGCCCTCGTCGGTGAGAAACAACTCCAGCGTCAGGCACCCGACGTAGTCCAGTTGATCCATCAGACGACGAACCATCGCCCGGGCTGAATCATCGACCGACTGCTCTACCGGTGCCGGGGCCAGCGCCAGTTTAAGAATGCCCTGGTCATGGACCGTCCAGCTCAAGGGATAAAAGACCATCTCGCCGGCGGCCGATCGCACCGCGGTAATTGCACACTCATGACTGTAGCGAACCCAGCCTTCCAGGATCAGGTCGCGCCCGCCCAGCCCGGCCCAGGCCGGTTCGAGATCTTCCATGGAACGCAGGACGTACTGGCCCTTGCCGTCATAGCCCAGCCTGCGGGTTTTCAGCACAGCCGGCAGCCCGATGCGCTCGATCGCGGCCAGCAACTCGGGCCGTGAGGAGACTGTGGCAAACGACGGCACCGGAATCTCAAGCTGCTCGAAAAGCGTTTTCTCCACCAGCCGATCCTGGGCCGAGGCGAACGCACCCGGGCCTGGGCGGACAATGCTCTGGCGAGCCAGGCTTGCCAGGATATCTGCCGGCACATTCTCAAAATCGCAGGTCAGACGCTGACACGTCTGGAGCTCAGGCTGATTCAGAGCCTCAGCCCAGTCAGCCACCAACAACTTGCCATAGCGCTCAGCACAAGCGTCCCTGGCCGGATCAAGAAAAACGAAGTCGAGTCCAAGGGGAATACCGGCAGCCGCCATCATGCGCGCCAGCTGCCCACCACCGAGAATGCCAATTTTCATTGTTGACCGGGAATGTCGTTTTGCAGAACTGACTCAGTCTGGCGCTCACGCCAGGCCTGGTAGCGCTCACGGATGTCCTTATCCTGAGTACCCAGCATAGCCGCCGCCAAGAGAGCAGCGTTGACGGCGCCCGCCTTGCCAATCGCCATGGTGCCGACCGGCACGCCACCGGGCATCTGGACGATAGATAGCAGCGAATCCAAGCCATTGAGCGTTCGCGACTGCACCGGTACGCCGATGACCGGCAGCATGGATTTCGAGGCCACCATGCCGGGCAGGTGGGCTGCACCCCCGGCGCCGGCTATGATGACTCGAAGCCCTCGATCTGCAGCGGTCTCGGCATACTCGAACATTCTGTCCGGCGTACGATGGGCCGAGACCACCCGGATCTCGTGCCGAATGCCCAGGCTTTCCAGCATTTTGGCGGCATGGCGCATCGTCTCCCAGTCGCTCTGCGACCCCATGATGATCCCAACCAGTGGGGAGGTTTCCATGGCCATCTCCGCGCAGGAAAAAGAGGGAATGGTAGCAGGAAAATGGTTGGCTGGTTGGCTGGTTGGCTGGTTGGCCTAGTTGAATCGGAGGGAGAGGTCGAGCGGGTCGATGCGCTTGGTCAGCTCACCCACTGAGATGTCGTCAACGCCTGATTCGGCAATCGAGCGCACCGAGGACAGGTTGATCCCACCCGAAGCTTCCAGTATCGCCTTGCCTTTTCCGATTCCGACGGCCCGATGTAGATTTTCGAGGCTGAAATTGTCAAGCATGATGCGATCGGCCCTGGCTGCAATGGCCTGGTCGAACTCAGCCAGGTTTTCGACCTCGACCTCGACCGGCAGGGTCGGAAAGCATGTGCGCGCCAGTTGGACCGCCGGCTCAATACCACCGGCGGCAAGGATATGATTTTCCTTGAGCATGACCATGTCGTACAGACCCAACCGATGGTTATGCCCGCCGCCAATCACCACGGCATATTTCTGAGCCAGGCGCAATCCGGGCACGGACTTGCGGGTATCGAGGATGCGCGCACCGGTGCCGGCCACTGCGGCGACGTAGGCGGCCGTGCGGGTGGCAACGCCGGACAGGAGTTGAAGAAAATTAAGCGCGGTACGCTCGGCCGTCAAAAGGGCATGGGCTGGACCGGAAATCCGGCACAGGACCTGCCCTGCCTCCAGCCGCTGACCATCTCGTGCCTGCCAGGTCAGGCTGCAGTCTGCAAAAACCTGTTGGAAGGCTGCGTTGACCCAGTCGCTGCCGGCAAGAACGCCCGCCTGTCGCGTCATCAGCGTCGCCTGGGCCGAAACGTCCGGGGCAATCAGGGCTGCACTGGCGTCGCCAGAGCCAATATCCTCAGCCAGCGCAGCAGCGACCTGGCGAGCGATGGCGCCCGGGTCCGGCTTCAAAGAGGGTCTTTGAACTGAGTCGTGCCAATCCCGCGCTCGGGCAGCAAAACCGGAACCCCATCCTCGATGCCGTAGATCACCTTCTGATCGCGGGTCATCAGAGCCGCCTTCAGGGTGGAGCCGACCGGCTCGTGATCAACGTAGAGTACTTCCCCGGAAGCGATGGCCGTGTTCAGCTTCTTGAGCTTATCCCGAGACAAGGGCAGCAAAGGCTCACGACTGACCGGGCAGCAAAGAATATCGAGCAGATGATCAGGAATAGTCATGCCCGCATTTTACTCCAACCCGTGTACGGGCGAAAACCGATCAACCGAATCCAGCCGTTACGGTAAACTTGTTATTTTAAAAGGCCCAATTAATACCAATGGGACCAGCCACTCGTTACCTGGACATCAGCGAACCCTTTCCGCTCTACCGCGGCGAAAAGTTGCCCGGCCTGCGCCTGGCCTGGGAGAGTTGGGGTCGACTCAACAAGACCAAGTCCAACGCTATTCTGGTCTTTACCGGCCTGTCGCCCGGCGCTCATGCCGCCTCCAGCAGCCAGGATCCCGAACCTGGTTGGTGGGAAGAGATGATCGGCCCCGGCAAGCCTATCGACACGGATCGCTTTTATGTTCTGTGTGTCAACTCGCTCGGTTCGTGCAAGGGGTCAACCGGACCGGCCAGCATCAACCCCTCGACCGGCAAACCGTGGCGATTGCATTTCCCTGATCTGGCCATCGAAGACATCGCACGGGCCACGCGCCTTGTTGTCGACCATCTTGGCATCACCATGCTGCACGCCATCGTGGGCCCCTCAATGGGCGGACTGACTACCATGGCCTGGTTGAAACAATTTCCAAAAACAGCGCGCCGGGTCGCGCTGATCTCTACAGCCTGCTCGGCCACACCGTTTGCAATCGCGATCCGGTCCCTGCAGCGCGAAGCGATCGTCACCGACCGCAATTTTCGTGACGGCGCCTATACCGAGGACGACTGGCCTGAAGTCGGCATGCGCCTGGCGCGCAAGCTGGGCATGATCACCTACCGCTCAGCCACCGAATGGCGTCAACGCTTCGGCCGCCGACGTCAGGATTATTTCCCCGCCACCATGTTCGGCATGCGCTTTGAAATCGAGTCCTACCTGGAAACTCACGCGCGAAAGTTTGTCGGTCAATTCGATCCGTGCTGCTACCTTTATCTCTCGCGCGCCATGGACATGTTTGACGCCTGCGACAGCGACGAAAGCCTCAAGAGCCTTTTCGCGCGGAGTTTTGATGGTCATGCTCTGGTGTTGGGCGTGGAAACGGATATTCTTTTCCCCCTCTTTCAGCAGCAGGATCTCGCCAGTGCACTTGAATCGACGGGCTCCGAGGTCAGCTACCATGCGCTACCCTCGGTCCAGGGCCACGATGCCTTTCTGGTAGACTTTGATGCCTTCGGAACGCCGATCAGGGAGTGGCTTGAATGAGTCTTGAATTTCAGGGCAAGGACATCATGATCGAAAAGGTGAGCAAGGCCGTCGGTGGCGACTGCCCCAAAGCCATCACCGACTGCTTGCGTGACTGCCTGTGCGAACTGATGCAGGATGACCGGATCAGCCTGCCAGCCTGTGTCTTCGAGCACCAGACGGATCACTACAGCCGCCGCCTGGTGCACCAGGATGACAACCTGGGGTATTCCATACTCGCCATGACCTGGGGGCCTCGCCAGTCGACACCGGTCCACGATCACGCCGGAATGTGGTGTGTGGAGGCGGTCTGGCATGGCGAAATCGAGGTCGCGCAGTATGAACTCATGGAACGCCAGGATGACCGCTATCGCCTTGAACGCCGCACGGTCATGCGCACTGGCGTAGGCAGCGCCGGCAGCCTGATTCCACCACATGAATATCACACCATTGCAAACCCCGACCAGACGCGCCCGGCGGTAACGATCCACATTTACGCCGGCGAAATGGATCAGTGCTGTGTCTTCTCCCCGATTGAATCAGACTGGTATCAGCGCCACTCCAGGGAACTGAACCTGGACACCAACTGACCTGGATGACGCACAGAACACGAATGGTATTGACAATCATTCTCAATACGGTAACATTTGTTACATGTATGTTTGTGTATGCAACGCGCTGAAAGAAGACATGGTCCGAGCCTTGGCCAGGGAAGGTTATTCTTTCCCTGAAATTCAGGCAGTTACGGGCTGCGCCGAGAATTGTGGCAGCTGCCATGAATTCGCCGAATCACTGGTCGAAGCTGAGCAGGCCCAGATTGATCGGGCGCCAGTTCTGCCCATTCGTCTGACGGCCTGAACGCGTTCCTGCCCCCGCTTGACGCATTTGATACCATTTAAAGCTTCGAATCCAAGGTACCAGGCATATGAAAGGTGATCGAAAAATGATTGAGTGGCTCAACCTGGCCCTGAAGGCCGAGCTGACTGCCATCAATCAATATTTCCTGCACTCGCGAATGTTTGAAGACTGGGGGTTTTTGCGCCTGGCCAAGAAGGAATATGACGAATCCATTGAGGAGATGGAACACGCTGACCACATCATCAAACGCATCCTTTTGCTCAAGGGTTTGCCCAACCTGCAGGAACTGGGTCGGCTACGCATCGCCGAAAATCCGCGCGAGGCGCTGGAAGGTGATCTGGCGCTGGAACTGGAGGCGCTGCCCGTTTACCGCGATGCTGTTCACTATGCCGAACAGGCCCGTGATTATGTCACCCGTGACATGCTGCAGAAAATTCTTGATGACGAGGAAGAGCATGTCGACTGGCTGGAAACCCAGCTTGCGTTGATTGACAAGGTGGGTGAACAGAATTACTTCCAATCGCAAATGCACGAGTAAGCGAGGGCGCGGTCTGATTTCAGATCGGCTCGCCCGACTCCTGCTGCCTTGGCTATTTTGATCCACCCCTGATTCCAGAGGGGCGAAGTTGGCGGTAAAGTGCTCCTGGCCACTGCAGCACGGACTTCAGCCCAATGCATTCTGGAGCTGAACAAACCGGCAAATGGTGCTACGATACGCGCACCTTACGCCGATCAAGTTTCCACTTTTGCGGAAGCCTGCACAAGATTAGCGCAGCGCCAGATTCAGCTCCAGCTGAGAACGGCGACAAAGCCCACCTTTTTTGACTTGCCGGGGTGGCGGAACTGGTAGACGCGCCGGACTCAAAATCCGGTTCTGGTAACAGAGTGGGGGTTCGATTCCCCCCCCCGGCACCATCATAAAAAAAACCGCCAGCATCAGGCCAGCGGTTTTTCACGTTCACGCAATTTCAGTCCAAAGCTTTGTCTTCAATGGGACCGCCGCCACAGGCTGTGAGCCAGCCGCGTGGCATTAGTCCCTGCGGCGTCGTTCATTATTGCCCGAACGACTCGGGGCGGTCGCGGCTGGCCGCTGCGCTGACGGTGCGGAGCGCTCCGACGGCGCTGACTGTCGGGGCGCCTG
>JBGTLI010000100.1:0-9177 GCA_041744195.1 Wenzhouxiangella sp.
GTTGCCGCGGCTGCCACGGATGAGAGATGCGGTATGGACCCGCTCGCGGGCCTCGCGATTTTCCATCGAGGCCAGCGGCGGCTGGCCGCTGGTGTTGAGCAGCGTGATAACGTAATGCCCTTCTTCCAGGCCGCGCTCTTCGGCTTCACGGGCGGCTGTCTGGATGCGGGCATCGCTCAGGCCGGCCAGCGCTTCGACATTATCGAATACAACAGCCGAATCATTGACCTCGGCCAACACCTTCTGACTGAATTCGGTGCCAAGCTGAGCCAGCTCGGTATTGATGGCGCGCAGTTCATCCTTTTGCTCGTCATCCAACTGGGCGCCAGCGCGCACGAACTGGCGATGGTAGCGCTCAAGCAGGCGCAGCGACTCGGCATCCAGGCCCAGTTCTTCGCGCTGGTCGTACAACGCTTCGATGCGGGCAAACAGCGCCGAATTGAGGTTGATCGAATCCGAATGGGCCGACAGCTTCGGCGCCATCTCGCGCTGGATGGCCTGCAGGTTCGGGTTGGTGTTGGCGCCCGACAGGTTGCCGAACACGCGCATGACGTTGCTCAGGGTCTGGCCGGCACGCTCCAGCTCGACAATGGTGTTTTCAAATGTCGGCGGTTCCGGGTTGTCGGCAATGGCCGAGACTTCGGCCTGATGCTCGGACATACCCTGCTCGATGGCCGGGCCAAAATGCTCATCCTTGATGCGGTCGAACGGCGGCATGCCGTACGGCAGCGGACTTTCGGCCAGCAACGGGTTGTCCGTGTCGCGGGCGCTCGTTTCAGTTTCAGCTTCGGTCACCTCGGAGCCACTGGGGGTGTCCGATTGCGGTGCTGGCTGTGGGTCGGTGCAGGCTGTCAGGGCAAACACCCCAACAATAGCCACTATTGCAGTAAAAATCGTCTTCACACAAAATCCTTTACTTGAGAACGTTAATTGAGAACGGCAAACCTCGAATACTAGCACTATCGTACAGCCCCGCGCAGCAAAGTCTCGCGTCGGAACCCCCTAGTGGGCCATGCGGCAAATTAGGTAACGCTCAGCCGTCGCACAAGCGTCGTGGGCAAGGCGCGCGAGCGAAGGACTGGCCGTCGCCAATTCAAGCGAGCGCAACGCAGCCCACGGCGTTTGTGCGCCGGCCCTTCGGGAGCCACTGTGCTGGCGCGACTCAGCGTTGCGTTTCTTGGCAAGGACGCTGCCATTCCCTGCGAAACGCGTCTTGATTCGCGTCAGCACAGTGGCTCTGAGCGTTACCTAATTTGACGCATGGCCCACAAGCCTGCCCGAAGGCTAATTGCGAGCGCGGCAGGCGCGGAAGAAAGTTCGCAGCATGTCAGCGGCCTCCGTTGCCAACACCCCCTTTGTAACTTCACAGCGATGGTTCAGGCGGGGATGATCGAGGATGGCGAAGACCGAGTGATGAGCGCCGGCCTTAGGATCATCGGCAGCGTAAACCACACGCTGGACGCGAGCGTTGACGATTGCACCGGCACACATACTGCAAGGCTCCAGGGTCACGTAGAGTGTCGTGCCCGGCAGGCGGTAATTGCCCTGTCGGCCAGCAGCATCACGCAGCGCCACGATCTCGGCGTGGGCGCTCGGGTCGTGGTCGGTAATGACCCGATTGAATCCACTTCCGACCACAACGCCGCCGGCTACCAGAACCGCGCCGATCGGCACCTCGCCCAGCCGCTCAGCCGCTGCAGCCTGCTCGAGAGCCAGGCCCATCCAGTGATTGTCGATACTCACGAGACTTCCAAATCTATAGGGAATATGCAGCCCGTATTGTTTCTGATCCGACTACGCCCTTTTTCAGGCATGTCGAACTTGGGTTCATCCGGATACTCAATCCACGTCGCAGAGCAAGATCCTGAATTCGTACAAGGCCTCGATTTTGCCCGTTTCCGACCAGTAAAGCAAAAGCAGTATCCCCTTGGTTACCCATTCTCCGATGAGCGGCCCTCCCGCGACGGTACCTTTTACCAACATCCGGCCGTTCAACGAATGCAGGAAGATCGGTACCCGTGTTGCAGGCCGTAATAGAAGTCGCGGGTGGCGGGCGTAGAACTCGCCGTTACAGACCGTATCGGAAATTAAGTTGGCTCATGGCAGTTTTTGGCAGACTCCGGCAATAGCCGCCTAAGCACTCTCCTTCGGTATACTCACCCGCTGTCAAGAAATGAGCTTTGGGCAGCATGATCATCGACGCGCTCGAGCGGCTACCTGCAACACTGGAAGCCGAAATTGCCATTGCCGGGGCAGGACCAGCCGGCATCGTGCTGGCACTGGACCTGGCCAGACGCGGGCACCGCGTATTATTGATCGAAGGTGGTGGCCTGGATTCTCCAGGCGATGGAGTATCGAGCTACGACAACACCACCAGTGGCCGAAGCTACCCCCTAACCGGGTCTCGCCTTCGCTGGCTGGGTGGAACCTCCAATCATTGGGGCGGCTGGGTACGCCCGTTCGACGAACGCGACTTTACGGATACCGCAGGCGATCTGCCTGGCTGGCCGTTCCTGGTCAGCGAATTGCAGCCGTGGTATCAGCAGGCTGCCGATTGGTGCGAGGTTGGCAGTAGCGACTATGCCCCTGAAAGCATGGGCCTGGAATCCCGTGCCCGGCTGCTCGACTTGGACGGCACCGGGTTTCGACACGGCCTGTTCCGCTTCAGCCCGCCGACACGGTTTGGTTCTCGCTACCGTGACGATCTGGCCAGTAATGACAACATTGATTGCCGCGTCAACCTTAATTTGGTCGAACTCGAACAATCCGACAGTACTGTGCGTTCGGCCCGGGCAACCACAGTCAATGGTCGCTCCTGCCAGATTCGAGCCCAGCATTTCGTGATCGCCATGGGCGGGGTCGAAAACGCTCGCTTTTTACTCAACCAAAATGCCGTGCCGGGTAACCAGTCTGAGCTGGTTGGACGCTGCTTCATGGACCATTTCGGCTTCACTCCGGGCCTGATGCTGACAGATGCCGGCCTGCAATACGAGCGCGGGCAACTCGACGAGGATCTTATGGTAGTGATGGCTCCGGATGTGAACGCTCCGGGACCGAATTGTTGCTTGACGGTCTCGGCTGCGACGCCGGACGATATCTTGCCACCGGCCTTTTGGGGCAATCCGATTAGCGGTGGCGTCGAAGGCGGTCACTACCGCATCGGCATGATTAATGCACCCAAGCCACATCCTGAGAGCAGAATCAGCTTGTCGAACGAGCGCGATTCCCTCGGGCTGAGGCGCACTCACCTTCACTGGCATCTACCGATTGAGGATTTCGGGCCGGTGATCGAGCTATTCGAGCGTTGGATGAATGCCCTCGGCGGCGCCGGCCAGGCTCGCATCAAGTGGGAACGAAAGCAACCACCAGCCGAAGGCGACCATGTTGGTGTCGGGTATCACCACATGGGAACTACGCGAATGTCCGCCGATCCAGAATATGGCGTGGTCAATGCCGATGGACGCATCTGGGATCGCGAGAATCTTTATATTGCAGGTAGTTCAATTTATCCGGCAGCCGGTTATGCAAATCCGACCCTGACTATCGTAGCCATGGCGGCTCGCCTAGCTGAACATCTGCATCGACGTCTAGGAGGTTCATGATGCAGCGTCGCACCCTGTTAAAGATTGGCGGCCTTTCACTTGTCAGCCTGCAATTAGGCCTGCTAGCTGGATGTGAGCCGCAGTCTATCCCCGCGCTGTCTGTGCCGGTCAATGCCGACAACGCCGAGGATGCCTTGAGAGAGCTAGCCGGAAACCTGGAAGGCATCGACTTCGTCGCTCCCATCTGCGGCTCGGAATTCCCACAGGCGGACCTGTCCAAGGAACTGCGATCCAGGTTGGCCAACATGGCAGGACCGGGTCTGGGAGAAGCACTGTCCGAGCACATCGCTCAAGACCTGAGCGTTGGGGACCAGATCGAGATCAGCGGCTGGCAACTGGCCCGTACCGAGTGCATGTTGCTGGCTCTGGCGGCCCGGGAGCGGGGCCTCAGCCAACCCCAACGCCATGAACGGCCGGAACTCAGCTTTCAGGATTTTGCCGATATAGACCACTGGGGTCCTCAGGAAACCATCGAAGGCGATATCTTTAACCCGACAGGAAGCGGCCGGGGTGCCTTTTGGGTGCGGGTCAACAAACCGGTCCCAGGCACGGTCCGCCTGGTACTTGATGGCGTTGAACTGCGGACACACTTCCAGCGTGGCGTGGTCACGGCCAGTCTCGAGCCCGAGCACATGGAACAAGTCGTCGCCGAACCCGGCATCCATACTCTGCTCATGGTGGACACCGCACGTAACCTGGCCCAGCGCGTCGGCCACCTGACCGTTCGCTCCCGACCCCCTTTCGCCACTCTGGACGACGGCAGCCTTTCAACCGTATTTTGCCCGGTAGAGCGCTGGGGCCCGGATCACGCCGTGCAGGGTGAAGCCTTCAACCAGCAGCCCGATGGAAACGCAGCAATCTGGGTCCGCATTCGCTGCGCGCCTGAAAGTGCCCAACTGATGCTGGACGACGTTTTATTGCCGACGACCGTGGGTAGCGGCGTGGTGACAGCCCGCGTCCGACACTATGCCGAGATGGAAGTTGGTGAACATGTCCTTCGCATTCATGATCATCCCTCTGGAGAGACGTTGACCATCGGGAAGTTCATTCTGCTCTGATCGAAGCGGCTGATCCATTTCCCCCTGAACCTCAGTCAGGATAATCAACCACATTGCAGGGTAGGATCCGAAACTCGCTCTTGGCGACGACCCGCCCGAGTTCGGGGACGAACAGCAGGAAGCGCATCCCGTTGGTTACCCAGTCGCCGGTAATTCGTTCACCCGCAGTCCCGCCGGATGCAAAGAGCTGACCATCGAGCGAGTTGACGTAGATTTGGGCTCGATCAATGCCCAGCTCAGCAATGTCCCAACGGACAGTGACGCTGGCGCGGTCAACCGGCAAACCACAGTACCTCAGGCGTGGCGGACTGAGTTCCAGGGTAGCGCGGTCATCAAGCTCGGTTCGTGCCAGGTCTTCTGGACGCGGCGGCTGGGGTGGGGATACCGGCCTAGATGGAGCCCTGACAGCGGGTGGCGATGCCGGCCCTTCCTGTGTTCTCGTTTCGGATCCATCGTGTGTTCTGGTTTCGGATGCATCGGCCGCCACAACGGCCTGATCCTCACAGGGGGGGAGTTCAACAACGTATTCAGCCAAAATCGTCCCATCGGCCTGGTCCAGAAGCACGAACTTCATTCCCGGAACAACCCATTTCCCTGTACGGGCCTCACCGGCAGCATCATCGCTGGCTACAAACAGGTTGCCAGTCGCCGAACCGATACGCAACTGCACCTGACCCTCGAACTGATCTCCAAGATCCCACAGCACTGTGCCCTCGAATGGTCGCTCGCTATTGCAATGCAGGTCGGCGAAATCGCCTACAAGCAGGGCGGCGCCCTCATTGCTCGCCCCCACCTTCCAGAGGCCAAGCAACAAAACGAACGCGAACAGCTTCAAGGTCAGGGTGAATTGATTATATTGATTATTTGGCAAATGCATTGCATGCAACACTGAACAGAACCTCGGATGTCGTATCAGACATTGGACAGCAAAAGATTGTCGGCTATCCGGTCCTGAGTCGCATCCTTCACGGATTCAGACGGTAACTGCGACAACCCGGCGGCGCGTTCATTGCCTTCCGCTGCTCGGGGCTTTATCATGCCCTCGCAACAGGAAGAATGCAAAAAAAGAGACTCAATCCTAGCTTGGAAAACAATGACAACCGATGCCTTACATTGACCCCTGGAAAGAGTTCGACGGCCTGCTGGAACGCGCAGCCACCTTCAAGGCCAGGCTGGCAATCCTGAAGGACAAACCGCCGGCCACCAATCGAACCTGGTATGCCTATGACATTCTGGCCAACCTGTGGCACCTGCGCACCATGATCCGGGAAGTACCCGCTGACTTTCTGGAAAACATGCAATCAGGCCGCATCGCAGATATCGGCGCGGCCGACGGGGACCTGTCTTTTTTATTCGCATCCCTCGGACTCGATGTAGACCTGATCGACTGGCCACAGGCGAACTGGAACGGTCTGACTGGGGCGCGGGCAATGAAGGATCGGCTCAACGACTCCCGGGTCAGCATCAACGAAATCGATCTGGACAGCCAGTTCACCCTCCCCTCCGAGCACTACAACCTGGTTTTCTTCCTCGGCATCCTCTATCACCTGAAGAATCCGTACTTCGCGCTGGAAAAACTCGCCCAGCACAGCCGTTACTGTTTCATGAGCACTCGGGTGGCCCGATTTGCTGCCGACCGGGAAGTTCCGATGCACAAGGCGCCGATGGCCTACCTGCTCGATCCAACCGAATGCAACAACGATTCAACCAATTACTGGATCTTTTCGCCAGCCGGTCTGGAACGGCTGGTCACGCGCACCGGCTGGAAGATTCTGGCTAGTTACAATGCAGGTGAAACAGTAGATTCCGATCCCTACTCTCAGGAACACGACGAGAGAATGTTCATGGTGCTGGAAAGCCAGGTTTCCTGAAAGCCGTTCTAAGGGTCATTCCGGTATTCGCAGTGCCTTCTCCGGTGAAAGGCCACGCACATTGTAGAAGCCCAAGTCCCAGAAGCGCTGCACAGGATGCCGAGCTTCCGGCTAGCGCTGATGGCCTTTGCGCCGGATCACATCAGAAACAATAAACAATGAATTGCCGGTGAAACCGGCCTGGACCCCGTCGAACAAGCCTTCCAGCTATGTAGGTCTGCCGAAGCCGGGCTTGATAGACGGATCATGACCGTCAAGGGTGGCTTCAGCGGCTGGCCCGAATGGCAAGCACGGCACGGCCAGGGCCAACCAACTCCCCCACAGAATCAGAGACGACGACTTCGAGGCTCAGAAAACTGAGTGACGTCATTGCCGGCGCGAAATTCATCAACAGAGAAAACGAAATCAATAGGCACGCCGCTTATACCAAGCCTGACAGTAACCTTTTTTGCCATATTTGGCTTGACACCTTGAAAACCACCACCCATACTTCAGCCTATTAAGAGTCCCGAGCGCAAGCTTGGCATCTACCTATACTTCATGTCGTGGCTTTCTTCCCTAGCTGTTGAGCTATGACTATGAATAACAAGTTAGAGGTTCACATGAAGTGCCCTGTTTTGAAATATTTGGCTTTATTAGTTTTTTCCGCATGGCAAGCGACAAATCCAGCGTACTCTTGCGATATCACTCCCCCGCCAGGCAGTGATTTGGGGGTGTATGTGAATTCACTACATGATGGTCAAAAAATGTGTTTAGGTGCAGCGAACTATTATGCCAATCAAATTTTAGTTTTGGCTAATAACGTGACAATCTCAGGTAGTGGCATCGGCGAAACTGTCGTGCTCGGGTCAGGTTCGCGGGCCTTTAGCATCCGAGGAGAGGGAGTGACTATGCACGGGTTTTCCCTTGTTGGACATAATGGCCTTCAGAAGGATCGAACTTACGGAATACTCGCATATCGTACAGACGACATTAGCATTTGGTCAGTTAGCATTGATTACTTCAAAATTTCTATCGGAGTGGTTGAGTCTACCAACGTACGGCTGCAGAACATTTGGGCTTCAAACAATGGCGACCCTGACAACGAATCCGCGGGAGGAACAAGTGGATCAGACCCGCACCTCTGGATAACCGGCAGCGAGAACATATTGGTACGATGGGGGAACTGGGAAGGACAGGCTGATGGCTTCAAACCAGGCGGCGATGGAGAACTGGCAGCCTATAATTCCAACAATGTGAGAGTCCTCGATACCTTCGTTATGCATTCTGGAGCATCTGGAATCTATTTCGTGAATTGCGACTCTTGCGAGGTATCAAGAACCAGAGTACATGCGGCTGATGGTTGGGGGCTTGACATTGTGGCAGGCTCGGAAAATTTTCGGGCCGAAGACAATCATATTTCTGCATCACGTTTTGGCTCTGTCATATTTCACGAGGATCTAAATGGCTCCGGAAGATTCGCTTACAACCTTCTCACAAGCGGAAATAATAGTTCCGGCCATACCACCTGTTCTGGAATTAACGTGAGAGGAGAACCGGAAAACTTGGAACTTGTTGGCAACACGAACACTGATGGTCCGATCACCTGCGTGCGACAGTAATCCCCAACATTGCATAAAATTCCGGGCTCGAACCGCTGTGATGCTTGGTATCATTTCGATTTGATTGCTCTATTGAGCTTGTTGAATCGGCGAAAGCACCTTATGGGGGAAGTTGATTTGGCTCGTCAGCAGAATCTATGGGTGAATTTGGGCTCGGGTAGGGCGCCAAGTGTATGATACAGCGCGAAGCATGACCACACAATCTGATGTTTTTAGGGTCTTTTCTGATCAAAATCTTTGAGGGAAGGCAAGTAATCCCCCTCGGGGAACTTGACTAGAAGCCCCCGAGAGGGTCTCTTCAGTTGTTACGACACAATCAGAAGAGTAACCGGTCATTCCAGACCGTTATTGACTAGCTTTCTGCAAGTCTGATACAAGCGGATTGCTGGCGAACTTCTCCTTCCATACCCGGGGTACCAGCTCGTCGACCCGGCTGGCCGGGTGCTGATCGATTCGTTGCAGCACATCAACCAAGTAGGTGTAGGGATTGACCTCGTGCAGTCGGCAGGTCACAAGCAGGCTCTGGATGATGCCGATATGCTGCGCGCCAACCTCGGACCAGCTAAAGAGCCAATTTTTACGCCCCATTGGAATCGGTCTGAGCGCACGCTCCAGGTGGTTGGTGTCAATCGGAACGTCTGGGTCGCCAAGGAACACTTCCAGGGCGGCCTGACGCCCATGTAGGGAGGTGGCGGAACCGGTACGCGCAAGAGGGGTATTCTGGCATTGAGAAGGACCGACCCCGAGGCGCCAACCATGGCGGCAAGAAGACATCTGATCAAGCAAAGCTTCGATCCTTGATTATCAAGAAGACGACGACGGAGAAGCCGGTGAATGCGACCCACTGGTCGACTCGCGGCCTGGCTTCGGAGTTGGGCACCAGTCATCAGTTCGTCGCAACTGTCTGGCGAGAGGCGGGACTTAGGCCGCACCTGCATCGCCAGTTTAAAGTCAGTAACGACCCACTGTTTGAGGAGAAGCTTCATGATGTTGTTGGCTTGTATCTCAACCCTCCAGAACAGGCGGTTGTCTTTTGCGTCGACGA
>JBGTLI010000101.1:0-8473 GCA_041744195.1 Wenzhouxiangella sp.
CATGGGAAAGTCGACCGTGCCGGCATCGGCAAAAACCTGCGGAACGAGGACTGCAAACTGCCCGCTGAGCTGGGTCAGGCGGACCATAACGACAGAAAAACCCTCATCATGGCAGCCGACGCGCCAGATCTGCACCCGGACTTCAGTGTCATTGAAGGTGCTGCCGACGCTGGGCGCCAAAACCACCTCATCCCACAACTCGTTGGCGGCGGAAAATGGCTGTTCCGGCAAAGACAGCGCAACGCAGCCTGGCGGGAAAGGCGAATTCAGGTCGGTCAGTACGTTGATTTCACCGGTTGCCGCGGCGCGGGTTGCCAAGATAAGGAGCAAGACGAGTATGACATGACGCATGGTTTTTCCAATTCTTCGATCCAAGCCTGCGTTTATTGTAGGCCCTTGAGCCTGAAGATGGGCTGAATGGGTGTATCGCAAATATTTGATCCATGTACCATGTTCCGGCAGCCGGGTTGTCCATCGGTTAAAATCCCGACAATTAAATTCCGGGAGAGACCCTCAAGATGGCTGGTCACAGTAAATGGGCCAATATCCAGCACCGAAAGAAGGCGCAGGACAGCAAGCGTGGCAAGATTTTTACCCGGCTGGTTCGGGAAATCAGCGTGGCGGCACGGGAAAGCGGCGGAGACCCCGATGCCAACCCGCGGCTGCGCCTGGCCATGGACAAGGCCAATGCGGCCAATGTGCCCAAGGACAATATCGAGCGCGCGATCAAGAAGGCGACCGGCGATCTCGAAGGCGTCAGCTATGAGGAGATTCGATACGAGGGTTATGCACCTGGCGGGGTGGCTGTCATGGTCGACTGCCTGAGCGATAATCGCAACCGCACGGTCGCCGCGGTTCGGCACGCCTTCTCCAAGCACGGCGGCAACCTTGGCACCGATGGATCCGTCGCCTACATGTTCGCAAAAAAGGGCGTGATTACCTTTGCTCCGGGCGCCAGCGAAGAAAGGATCATGGAAGTCGGGCTTGAAGCCGGGGCCGAGGATATTGTCAGCGATGCCGACGGCAGCATCGAGGTGCTGACCACGCCGGAGAGTTTCGAGACCGTTCGTGACGCATTAAAGGCCGTGAATTTGCAGCCGGACGAAGCCGAAATCACCGAACGTGCCGACACCCTGATGCCGGTGGATGTCGAGGCTGGGCAAAAACTGTTGAAATTTCTTGATGTGCTGGAGGAACTCGACGATACCCAGGATGTGTGGTCGAATGCCGATATTCCATCGGAAGCCTATGACTGACATGCTGGAAGGCATTGCCGGGTCCCGGTGAGGATTCTCGGCCTCGATCCCGGTTCGCGAATTACCGGCGTGGGCATCATCGAGAACGAGCGTGTCATCCACGCCGAAGCCTTGCGGCTCGGCGGCGGGCCAATGCCGGAGCGGCTTGGCATGATATTCGAACGGCTGCGGGTCATTATCGAAACATATCGTCCGCAGGTCGCCGTGGTGGAGACGGTATTCATGAGCCGCAACCCGCAGGCGGCCATCAAGCTGGGTCAGGCGCGCGGCGCGGCGATTTGCGCCGCTGTCGCCGCCGGTCTGGAAATTCATGAATATGCCCCGCGGGCGATCAAGCAGGCCATCGTCGGCCGGGGTGGTGCCGCCAAGGAGCAAGTACAGCACATGACCAGAATCCTGCTGAAACTTGACCATGATGTGGGCGAGGATGCCTCTGACGCCCTGGCAGCCGCTCTGTGCCATTTCAATACCGCCCGAACCAACAGCCGGCTGCCAGCCGGTGTGGTGCTGCGTTGATTGTTCAACTCAAAGGCACGGTGATCGGCCGGCAGCCACCCCTGGTCACCATTGATGTCGGCGGGGTAGGCTATGAAGCCGAAGTGCCCTTGAGCGTGTTTGACCGCCTGCCGCAGGCCGGCGAGCCCGTAACTTTACTGACTCACATGGTCGTGCGGGAGGACTCCCAGACCCTGTATGGCTTTGCCAGTGCCGGAGACCGGCAACTGTTTCGCGAATTGTTGAAGGTGTCCGGTGTTGGTCCGCGTCTGGCCCTGGCGATCCTGTCCGGTGTCAGTGGCGATGATTTCGCACTGATGGTCGAGGCCGGTGATGCCCAGGGGCTGACCCGTCTGCCCGGTATCGGTAAGAAAACGGCAGAACGCCTGATCCTGGAAATGCGGGGTCGCCTGCCCGACATTGCGGACAGCGGTAGTACAGCGATTCCGGCGGATGCGGCCAGTGAAGCCCGGGCAGCGCTGACCTCCCTTGGTTATTCATCGGCTGAGGCACTGAAGATGGTGCGTGCAGTCGCCGATCAGAATCAGCCGGCCGCGACCTTGATCCGGGCCGCGCTCAAGCAAAAGATGCAGGGCTGAAGAAGCAATCATGGAAGAAGATATCCGCCTGATCGACCCGGCGACCCAGCCCGAAGAGGCGCGCATCGAGGCCAGCCTGCGCCCGGCGCGCCTGAGCGAATACATCGGTCAGCCGGTGATGAAGGAACGATTAAGTATCTACCTGGAATCGGCCCGCAAGCGTCACGAGGCCCTGGATCACGTGCTGATTTTCGGCCCGCCGGGTCTGGGCAAGACGACTCTGGCGCATGTGATTGCCGCCGAAATGGGCACCAATTTGCGCCAGACCTCCGGCCCGGTGCTTGAGCGCGCCGGTGATCTGGCCGCGCTGCTGACCAACCTGGAGCCGGGCGATGTCCTGTTCGTCGACGAGATCCATCGTCTGAGTCCGGTGGTCGAGGAAGTGCTCTATCCGGCGTTGGAAGACTATCGGATCGACATCATCATCGGCGAAGGGCCGGCGGCACGCTCGATCCAGCTCGACCTGCCCCGGTTCACCCTGGTCGGCGCCACCACCCGGGCGGGGCTGCTGACCTCGCCGCTGCGGGATCGTTTTGGCATCGTCGAGCGCCTGGAATTCTACGCGCCAGATGAGTTGGCCCGAATCGTCGCCCGCTCGGCCGGCATTCTTGGCATTGAAACAGAAGCCGGGGGTGCCGCCGAAATCGCCCGTCGGGCCCGTGGCACGCCGCGTATCGCCAATCGACTGCTCCGACGGGTGCGTGACTTCGCCCAGGTTCGCGCCGATGGCAGGATCACCGATGCGGTGGCCCGCGAGGCGCTGGAAATGATGCAGGTCGACCAGCGTGGTTTCGACACCATGGACCGGCGCCTGCTACAGGTCTTGATCGAGCACTTCAACGGCGGGCCGGTTGGCGTCGAAAGTCTGGCCGCATCGCTGTCGGAAGAGCGTGGCACGATCGAAGATGTGATCGAGCCATTCCTGATCCAGGAGGGCTACCTGGTCAGAACTGCCCGCGGCCGCATGGCCACGGCCAGGAGCTGGCGGCATTTTGGCCTGCAGCCGCCGGCCGGCGCCAGTGGCAATGACCTGTTTTCTTCATCTGCCATTGACAGCGATACTGACGACAAGAACGGCCTTTCATGAAATACAGGGTTTACTGGGAAGACACCGACGCCGGCGGGGTGGTTTACCACGCCCGCTACCTCCATTTTTTCGAGCGAGGACGCTCCGACTGGCTGCTGGCACTGGGTTTTCCACAGGTAAAGCTGCGTGATGAAGCCAATCGTCTGTTCGCCGTCAGCCGCATGGATACGCATTTTTTGGCACCGGCGCGATTGGAAGATGAACTTGAGGTCTCCGTTGCCGTCGAAGACGTTCGGGCCGCCTCGGTGCACTTCAAACAAACCATACACCGGGCAAAGGGCAAAGTACTGCTGGCTCGCGCCGATGTTCGTGCCGTTTGCCTGGCTGCCGATACCTTTCGACCGGCCCGGGCCCCGGCCGATATCTATGCGGCCATAAAAAAATATCAACTGGAAACACGAATGGAAAACGATTCATGAATTCTCAAATGGGAATCTGGGAGCTGGTTCTCGAGGCCAGCCTGCTGGTTCAGGGCGTCATGGTGCTGCTGGCCGTGGCATCGATTGCGTCCTGGATGGTGATTTTTCGCAAGCGTCAGGTGATCAACCGGGCCGAAAAGCGGGCCCGCGAATTTGAAGAGAAGTTCTGGTCGGGCGCCGACCTGAGCAACCTGTACGACAAGGTCGCTGGCAACAGCGCCGGGCATGAAGGCATTGAATCGATCTTTGAAGCCGGTTTTCGCGAGTTTTCCCGCCTGCGCGAAGAAAAACACCTGCACCCGGATACGCTGACCAGTGGCGCCCAGCGCGCCATGCGGGTGACGCTGACCCGGGAAATGGAGCGGCTGGACAACAACCTGAGCTTCCTCGCCACCGTCGGGTCGGTCAGCCCCTACGTCGGCCTGTTCGGCACCGTGTGGGGGATCATGAACTCCTTTCGCGGCCTGGCCGGCGCCCACCAGGCCACGATCGCCATGGTTGCCCCCGGCATCGCCGAGGCGCTGATCGCCACCGCCATGGGCCTTTTCGCCGCCATTCCTGCCGTCATCGCGTTCAACAAGTTTTCCACCCAGGTCGAGCGCCTGGAACTGCGCTATGACAACTTCAAGGAAGAATTCGCGACCATCCTGCACCGCCAGGCGCGTCGGCTGTACGAGAAGCCTTAATGTACCCCGTCACTAATATTGTGACATTCAGCGGGCCGCAAAGGGGTGAGCCGCAAGGCTATGGATCGCCGGGAAGGGTCGTTCCCTTGCCAAGATCCATAACACGCGCTACGGCACTCCGGCTTCGCTTCTTCGAGCAAGCTCGAAACCGCAAAGCCTACGCTGCCTGCGCTGCGGATGAGCGCTTTTCGCTCGCCCTTCGGGAGCTCGCCTGCGCCGCCAGGGCTGCGTTGCGCCCCTTGCAAAGGGGGTGGGCCATTCACGCGCTTAACGGCACTCCGGCTTCGCTTCTTCGAGCAAGCTCGAAATCGCAAAGCCTGCGTTGCCTGCGCTGCGGGTCGCGCCTTGCCCTGACGGCGCAGGCGAGCTCTGAAAGTTACAATATTAGTGACGGGGTACATTAGACCATGTCCGAGCAATATATTCGGCGTCGGCGCCGGCGCATGTCGGAAATGAACGTGGTGCCTTATATCGACGTCATGCTGGTGTTGCTGGTGATCTTCATGATCACGGCGCCGTTGATGAATCTCGGCGTCGAGATCGACCTGCCGCAAGCCAGCGCCGAACCGCTGAGCGATGCCGGTGACCCGCTGATGGTCACAGTTGCGCGTAACGGAGATTTCTACCTCGATACCGGCGACCAACCCCAGTTGATTGATGGGGAGACGCTCGTCATGACAATCGCCGCTATTGCCGAGCGCAACCCGGATCTGCAGGTGCTGGTGGGCGGCGATCGCGAGGTGGCCTACCAGCATATCTACGCGGCCATGGTCTATCTTCAGCGCGCCGGCGTGCCCTCGGTCGGGTTGATTGGCGACCCGGAAGAAGAATGACGCCACAGGAGCCTCGTTGCCAGGCATGATCAATAGCGAGCGCAAGCAGGAATTCAAGGACCTGGCTCAGGCCTTTGGTCTGGCCGTGCTGGTGCATCTGGGCTTTCTGGTGCTGATGATCGCGGGCACCTGGGACTGGCCGACGTTCGATCAGCAGCCGCCCCCGGTGCGCGTCAGCCTGGTCGACATGGGGCCAATTGTCGAGCAGCGTCGCGCCGAGGAGCGCGCCGAGCGTGAAGCTGAGCAGGCCCGGCAACAGGAAATCGAACGTCAGCGCCGGGCCGAGCAGGAGGCGCGCCAGGAACAACAGCGCCGAATTGATGAGCAGCGGCAGCGCGAACTCGAGCAGCAGCGCGCCGAACAGGCCGAGCGTGACCGCCTGGCCGATGAGCGCCGCCAACGCGAGGAACAGCAGCGCTTGCTGGAAGAAGAGCGCCGTCGGGTCGAGGAAGAGCAGTTGCGCGAACTGGCCGAACTGCGCGCCCAGCGCGAGGAAGCCCAGCGCCGGCGCGAGGAGGAAGAACAGCGGATGGCCGAAATTGCCGAACGCCGGGCGGCAGAAGAAGCCGATCGCCGGGCTGTCGAGGAAGCTGAACGGCTGCGCCTGGCCCAGCAGCAGGCCGATGCCGACGCGCGGCGGGCCACGCTGGGCGAAGAATACAGTCTGACCATCGCCGAGCTGGTCAGACGCGAGTGGAATCGTCCGCCGACTACGCGCCCTGGCGTTCGCTGTGACGTCCGGGTCTTTCAGATCCCGGGCGGGGAAATAATTGATGTCGCCATTGTCTCACCCTGCAACGCCGATGATGCCACACGCCGCTCGATCGAAGCGGCGGTGCGCAGAGTGGGCGAGCTCCCCTACCGAGGTTACGAGAGTGTATTTCAAAGAGAACTGGTTTTCACCTTCCGCTATGACGGTTGATCGGCACCCAAGTCGGCAGCGTACTTGCGTGTCGGGCATGGCTGTCATCCGTGTCCTGGCGCTGATGTGCCTGCTGGCCCCGGCGCTGGCCTTTGCCCAGCTTCGAATCGAGATTGTCGACGGTATTGAAGGGGCCATGCCCATTGCCGTGGCACCGTTCGCCTGGGATTCGCAACAACCCACTCCATCTGCTTCCGTGTCGGAGATTGTCAGCGCCAACCTGCGCCGCTCCGGCCTGTTCGACCCGATGCAGGAGCGGCAGATGATCGATCGGCCTACCCGGCCGCCCGAGGTCAGTTTCGGCAGTTGGCGCATGCTCAGGGTCGACCACCTGGTCATCGGCCGGGTCACCGACAGCCCGGATGGCGTTGGGCTGGAAATCGAGTACCACCTGCTTGATGTCCATACCGGCCGAATACTGTTATCACAGGCCCTTCCGGTCGCCCCGGGCGACTTGCGCTTTGGCGCCCACCGGGTCACCGACGCAGTCTACGAGGCCCTGATCGGCATTCCCGGCGCGTTTGCAACCCGAATTGCCTATGTTGTCGTCACTGGCAATACCCGCGCGGACGAAATGTTCGAGCTGGTCGTAGCCGATGCCGATGGCCACAACCCGCAAGCCATCGTGCGCAATTCCGAGCCCATCCTTTCGCCGTCCTGGTCACCCGACGGCCGTCATCTGGCCTATGTGTCGTTTGCCACCGGGCGGTCCAACGTGATCGTGCAGGACCTCTATACTGGTCAAAACCGGGTCGTCAGTTCTGATCGCGGCATCAATGGCGCCCCGTCCTGGTCACCGGATGGCCGGTACCTGGCGGTCGGTCTGTCGCGCGGCGGCAGCCCGGATATCTGGGTTATTGATCTGGAAGGCAATGCGCGGCCCCGCCAGTTGACCCACCACTGGTCGATCAACACCGAGCCGACCTGGTCGAAAGATGGACGCCGCATTTTCTTCACCTCCGATCGCGCCGGCCAGCCCCAAGTCTATGTTATGGATAATGAAGGAAATAACGTGAGTCGCGTCACGCACGAAGGTCGCTACAACTCGCGCCCGTCAATCGGCGCCGACGATCGCTACCTCGCCCTGGTTCACAGTGCGGGCGATAATGACTTCAGAATTGCAATCCATGATCGCGAACGGGATCAATTACGTGTATTATCTGACGGTCGGCTGGACGAGTCGCCCAGTTTCGCGCCAAATGGCAGCATGGTACTGTATGCAACCCGCCTGGAAGGGAGGGGTGTGCTTGCAGCCGTTTCTGCCGATGGTCGTGTGAGACAGCGACTGGTAGTAAGTGAAGGCGATGTCCGGGAGCCGGCCTGGTCGCCAATAATTCGATGATTGCTCATCAGTCAAACGATGAATCGTCATCGCTAGATAATACCTACCTGATAGGAATCGGGAGATTTTGATGAAAATTGCACTGCGTTTTATTGCCCTCGTACTGCTGGTTGCGTTCATTGCGGCCTGTGCGCGTGAAACTACACCCGAGGCTCCGCCAGAGCCGCCACCGCCGCCGCCACCGCCAGAACGGGTGGAAACTGATCGCCTTGATCCGCGAAATTTCACTGATGCACGGAACCTGGACAATCCGGACAGCCTGCTGAGCCAGCGTGTTGTCTACTTCGAGTTCGACCGCTCCAACGTTCGGGCTCAGTTCCGTCCGGTGCTTGAGGCTCACAGCGCCTACCTGCGGGCCAACCCTTCGGCTCGTGTCATCCTCGAAGGCCATGCCGACGAGCGCGGTTCGCGCGAGTACAACCTCGGCCTGGGTGAGCGTCGCGGCAATTCGGTTGACGAGTTGCTCCGGGCCAATGGCGTTCCCGACCGTCAGGTCGAGGTCGTCAGCTATGGTGAAGAGCGTCCGGTTTGCCGTGACAGCAATGAAGATTGCTGGCAGCGCAACCGTCGCGCGGAGATCATCTACACCGCCCGCTGATGATGACAGGCAGAATCTTCAACCTGCTGCCAATGGTGGTGACGGCCGGACTTCTGGCCGTCACTCCCCACCCTGCCAATGCCCAGGCTTCCGGCGACCTGATCTACCAGGTTCAGGAGTTGCTCGAAGAAGTACGGGAATTGCGCGGAATGGTTGAAGCCCAGCAACGCGAGATCGAAAACCTGCGTCGTCGTCAACGCGATCAATATCTGGACCTGGATCAGCGTCTGCAACAG
>JBGTLI010000102.1:0-5917 GCA_041744195.1 Wenzhouxiangella sp.
CCGGCGAAAGCTATCGAAAGCGAGCTCAATCCACTAGGAAAAAGGAGAAACAGGAACAAAAGTGCTAGGCAGGAAAAAACTCTAACCGACCGGCCATTTTAATTGTCGCCGACCGGACAAAGTAATTGACGCGAGACACACTGGTAGTGGAAGTCCACGGCGGACCGCACGGCATCCGGGATTCCTGGTCGTGGCACCCTTGGGTACAGGCCATGGCATCTCGCGGCTATGCCGTGCTGCAGGTCAATTTCCGCGGCTCGGGTGGCCGCGGCTTTCAGTTCGAAAGTGCCGGATACAGACGGTGGGGGAGTGTAATGCAAAATGATGTCACCGATGCGGTGCGCTGGGTTGTTGAACAGGGGATCGCCAATCCGGATCGAATTTGTATCTCCGGCGCCAGCTATGGCGGTTACTCGGCCATGATGAGCGCGATCAGAGAACCGGATCTGTACCAGTGCGTGTTTGCATTTGTCGGCGTCTACGATCTGGAGGAATTCAAGAAAGTCGGCAATATCCCTGAGCGTGTCTCGTTCGGTCCGGCTTTCCTTGAGCGTGTCCTGGGATCGGACCAGGCGCGCTTGCACGAGTATTCGCCCAGCCGCCATGCCGACCGTATTCAGGCCGAGGTATTCATCGCCCATGGGGCGGAAGACCGCCAGGCCCACTTCGATCAATATCACATCATGACCGCTGCCCTGGAGAAGGCTGGCGTGCGCCACGAAAAGCTGTTCGTTGCCGGTGAGGGGCACGGCTTTTTCAATGTCGAGAACAACGTCAAGCTCTATTCCACCGCACTCGACCTGTTTGATCGCACCATCGGCGCGGGCTGGCGGACTGAGGCAACGTCTTCGGACTGAAAGCCGGACTAAATCTTCCGCTTTCTCGATAACATACAAGACGAGATCGTGACCAAACGATCTCGTCTTTCTTGCGGGATTATTCGGCCTTCCAGACCACCACTTGCCAATCGGCCCGGCGCCGTGGCGAGGTATCAAGCGCCAGGTAATAGGTTTTGCCTTCTTCCACGGTCAGTTCGACCGTGTTGTTTGCCGAGTTGTGACGCTGTGAAGACGACCGCCCGACCGCACTGGTGAAGTCAGAGCGCACTTTTGCCCTGCGGGCCTGGATCGTGTAGTTGCCGGGTTTTAGCCAAACCCCTTCGGAGCGTCCGCTACCGACCAGCTTGCCGTTGATCTCGGTGATTTCCACCCGGTACAGGCCACGTGCCGGTTGATCGATGGCGCCGCTGACATGCCCGTGCGGTTGGGACGGGCTGACGAACCAGTCCTGGGCAAATGCCGAAGGAAGCATGATGATGCCCGCCAGGATCGCCATAAAAACAAGGCTTTTGCGTTTCATGAGCAATCTTTTTCCTGGTTGCGGGATCAATATTTAGAGAACGCCAGCGCGGTGAGGTTCCGCGGGAAACTGGAAATCGACTTTGCCATGGACCGGTTGGCCGTCGAATGCCTGGCTGGCATACTGACCATCCCGGCTGACCCAGTGCATGAACAAGTGCAGTGACCAGCGGTTCGGATTGGGGTGGGTTCGACCGTGCATGAACTCCACGCCATGATAGAACACGGCATCTCCGGGCGCCATGCTGAACGCAATTGATTCGTCGGCGCCAAAGTCGTCATTGCCCCGCTTTGTGCCCCGTTGGTCCTCAGGTACCGGCTTGCTGCCCACTTCGAGCGCCCACGGAATATCGTCCGAGTAGGCCACGGTCAGCGAGACTGAGTGCTCGCAGGCTGGACGGTCACAATGAACCCGGCAGATATCACCCTTCTGGTAAGTTCGAAAATAGGCGTAGGTCGGCAGAACCGGCTCGCCGGCCAGCAACGCCACGCGCGGGGTCAGACCCCAGAGAAAAGTCAACAGCGCCGGTGACTGATAGCCGTAGCCCTCGTAGCAGGGCTTGTTGCCAATGGTCGGCGGGGCCAGCATCGCCTGGCCACGGCCTTTGACCTGCAGGCTGAGCTGATAGGCCAGGGCATCGACCAGCTCGCGGGGGTAGAGGCCGCGTACGCAGGTTGCCCCGCGTTGCAGGTATTCATGCTGGTGATCCATGACCAGTTATCCAGGCAGTTCAGGTTCGAGCTTCACAATCTATCACCTCCGACCGATTCAGGCTAGATGACGCGCCCTGGCGGGCCGTTGGATTGGCCGTGAGGCACGATTATGAGGTTATAATGGCTTTGGCGAAAGCTCCCAGACCTTTGATCCTGAACATCCGCCAGCGTGATCTGGCTGGCTGTTTCATGTACTGACAGGACCTGATTGCATGGCTTCCAAGCTTGAAACTCTTAATGAGTGGGTCGCCGCGGTTGCGGAACGCACGCGCCCCGACCGAATCCACTGGTGTGACGGATCGGATAACGAAAACCGTCGCCTGATCGATCAAATGCTCGCCTCGAGTGACCTTTTCGCGCTCAACCCCGACACCCACCCGGAATGTTATCTGCACCGCTCGGCTCCCAATGATGTGGCCCGGGTAGAGCACCTGACTTTTGTCTGCACCGAGCGTGAAGAGGACGCCGGACCCAACAACAACTGGATGGCGCCGGCCGAGGCGCATGCCTTGATGAACGGTCTTTTTTCGGGTTGCATGGCTGGACGCACACTTTACGTCGTGCCGTATTGCATGGGTCCGATCGATTCGCCCCTGTCGCGCTGCGGCGTTGAAATTACCGACAGCCCCTACGTGGTCGTCAATATGCGCCTGATGACGCGCATGGGCCGCGCCGCGCTGGAGCGTATCGAGCGCGATGGGCTCTTTGTCAGAGGGCTGCATTCGACCGGTGAGCTGGATCCGGAACGACGCTACATCATGCATTTCCCCGAAGAGTTGGGCATTCAGAGCTATGGCTCCGGCTATGGTGGCAATGCACTTCTGGGCAAGAAGTGCCATGCCCTGCGTATCGCCAGCTACCAGGCCCGTACCGAAGGCTGGCTGGCCGAGCACATGCTGATCGTCGGCATCGAGAACCCGGCCGGTGAGGTCCGCTATATCGCCGCGGCATTCCCGTCGGCTTGTGGCAAAACCAATCTGGCCATGCTGATTCCGCCGCAAGCCTATCGTGAAGCCGGCTGGAAGGTCTGGACCGTGGGAGACGACATTTGCTGGTTGCATCCCGGAGACGATGGACGCCTCTATGCGGTCAATCCAGAGGCCGGCTTTTTCGGCGTGGCGCCGGGCACCGGGGCCGGCACCAATCCCAATGCCCTGGCCATGCTGGACAAGGGCGCGATTTTCACCAACGTGGCAGTGACCGACGACAATCAGCCCTGGTGGGAAGGCCTGGACGACAGAGTGCCGGCCCGCGACTGGCAGGGGCGTGACTTCGACCCGCGCAACGCGCCAGCGGCGCATCCCAACTCCCGATTCACCGCTTCGATCACCCGCTGCCCGAGCTATTCCGATCAGGCCGAAAATCCGGCCGGTGTTCCCATCGATGCCATTGTTTTTGGCGGGCGGCGGGCCAGCTTGATTCCGCTGGTCCTGGAGGCCGAAGACTGGACGCAGGGGGTGCTGCTGGGTGCGGCCATGGCCTCGGAAACCACCGCCGCGGCGACAGGCCAGGTGGGCGTGGTTCGCCGCGACCCAATGGCCATGAAGCCCTTTTGCGGTTATCACTTCGGGGACTATTGGGGGCATTGGCTGGCCGTTGGCGAGCGTCTGAGCCAACCGCCGAAAATATTCCAGGTCAACTGGTTCAGGCGCGGTGAAGACAACAGCTTTATGTGGCCCGGGTTCGGTGAAAACCTTCGGGTCCTGGAATGGATTCTCGATCGCTGCCAGGGCAACGGCCAGGCCACGGCCACCCCGGTGGGTCACTTGCCGACAACGGACGCCTTGCGCCTGGATGGTCTCGACGATCGCCCGGACCTGGAAGCCCTGCTCGAAGTCGACGCCGAAGGTTGGCGAGCCGAGCTTGCCGAGGTCGACAGCCACCTGGATGAATATGGCAAGCAGGTTCCGAAAGCCTTGCGGGAAGCGCTGCATGGAATGCGGCGAAAGCTGGGCTGATGACATGTAGTCTTGCGGCCAGGGCCGGTCGTCGTCGCAATGTCCATGCGGGCACGCGCCAACCTCGGCCAGTCGCAATGTCCCGGCTGTTGGCGCGCGTCAGTGGGCTGGCGGGTCTGGTCACGCTCATCATGGTTTGCTCAGCCGCTGGCGCCGAGGACTGGTTTGTCGATGTAACCGAGTCCAGTGGGCTGAATTTTCACTACGACAATGGCGCCACCGGGAAGTACTATTTCCCCGAGATCATGGGCGGCGGTGTGGCGCTGTTCGATTACAACGGCAACGGCCTGCTGGACATCTACCTGGTTCAGGGCGGTGCGATCGGCCCGGATGTCGGTGAGCGTGCCTCTGGAGATCGCCTGTTTCGCAATGACTCCGTTCAGGATGAATCGGGCCAATGGCAGTTGCGCTTTACCGATGTCACCGAGGAAGCCGGAATCGATGCGCGCGGTTATGGCATGGGTGTGGCCATCGGCGATATCAACAACAATGGATACCCGGATATTTATGTGCTGAACTTCGGCGCCAATCAACTGTGGCGCAACAATGGAGATGGCACCTTTACCGAATCCACCCAGGCAGCCGGCCTCGGAGACGAGCGCTGGAGCGTCAGCGCCAGCTTCGCCGACCTCAACAATAATGGTTTACTGGATCTCTACATCGCCAATTACGTCGATTACAGCTTCGCCAACCATATTGAGTGCCGCCAGACAGCCCTGGATCTGACCGACTACTGTTCGCCGTCCAATTACCGGGGTGCGTCGGACCGGCTGTTGATCAACCAGGGCGATGGCACCTTCAAAGATGTTAGTGACCAGGCGGGAATCAGTTCGGCACGCGGGCACGGCCTGGGCGTGATTGCAGCCGATTTCAGTCGTTCGGGACGGTCACAGCTTTATGTGGCCAATGACGGCAGTCCGAACTTTCTCTGGATCAATGATGGCAACCTGAAGTTCACCGATGACGCCTTTCTGGCTGGCGCCGCGGTCAATGCTTCCGGTTCCAGTGAGGCGGGCATGGGAGTGGATGCGGCCGACTTCAATCGCAGTGGGCTCGAAGATATTTTCATTACCCACATGCGCACCGAAACCAATACCTTGTATGTCAACATTGGCAATGGCTGGTTCGAAGACCGCACCGCCCGCTTCGGGCTCGGTACTCCGAGTTTAAGTTCTACCGGGTTCGGAACCGCCTTTCTGGACATTGATAATGATGGCTGGCTCGACCTGGTTGCGGTCAATGGCGCGGTCATGAAGGAACGCCATTTGCTGGCCGATGACGACCCGTTTCCCTATCACCAGCGCAACCAGGTATTCGTCAATCAGCCCGCCGACAATGGCAGTCGCCGCTTTGCCGATGTCACGGATCAGGCCGGCGCCGCGTTCGAGGTCTCGCTGGTCAGTCGTGGCGCCGCCTTCGGTGACCTGAACAACAATGGCCGGGTCGACATGGTCATCGTCAACAACAATGGTCCGGCACGGGTTCTGATCAATTCGATTGACAACGCCAACCATTGGCTTGGGCTGCGGCTGCTGGACGCTGAGGGCCGTCGCGACCAGATCGGAGCCATTGCCTATTTGCTCGATCTGGACCCGGACAGCGACGCTGAGCCGGCATTGCGGCGCTCGCGGGCCGATGGGTCCTATGCTTCAGCCAATGATCCGCGGGTCTTGTTCGGCCTGGGGGAACAATCAGCCGAGCGCACGGTCAAGGTCCAATGGACAGACCGTTCCGTTGAGGTGTTTAGCGGTCTGGAAGTTGATCGTTACCATGAATTGCGGGCCGGTACTGGACGCTCACCGCCCTCCGACGCCACAGAGTAAAGGCAGACAATGACGAAATGTTCAGTTTGGCGCATCGCCGCCGCCGCCCTCCTGTTCCCCCTGG
>JBGTLI010000103.1:0-3487 GCA_041744195.1 Wenzhouxiangella sp.
CGATTATTCAAGCAGGGCTCGCGAGTTGTACCTGACCGATCCGGATCGCTTCCAGACGCCGCAAACAATCGACTTCCGTCATATCCTGGTCGCGGCCGGCTCGCAACGCAGCGAGATCGAGGCCATGGAGCGAATCATCGAGATCCACAAAGCGCTCACGAATGGCGCCGACTTTTCCGAAGTTGCTGTTAAATACAGCGATGATCCTTCGGTAGCGGAAAATAAGGGTTTTTTCGAGGGTATCGACCCGACGAATCTGGTTTCCCAGGTCGCAGCCCTGTTGGCCCGAACGAGCCAGGGTGAGCTTTCACCCCCGGTGCGTTCCCAGTTCGGCTGGCATCTTGTGGTGCTCGAAGCGGTTCATCCAGGACAGCCGCAGACATGGGAACAGGCGCGTGAGCGCGCAATGAGTATCGCGCGGGAAAGGCATCGAACGGTAGCGTATGAACGCCTGCTGCGCGATATCCAGGACGTACCGCACGAGTTTGCCGAGGGGGCAGTCGCGACATTGCTTGCGCGCTACGGCGTTGTGCTGGCTGAAGATGTGTCCGAGGGTGACGTCGGACGGACCATGATCGACGACTAAAACAAAGGCGCATGTGTCTTCCTATTGGTGGAGTCTGCTACCTGACCTGACCCGTCGGGAAATCCGCAATCGCCTGATCAACTCGAGTAGCGGCTGGCTGTGGCTTATCGTTACGCCGCTGATGCTGCTGGCGGTCTATGGCTTCGTTTTCGGGGTGATTTTCAGCGCCCGGGTGCCCGAAGGTCTGGACATGCCTTTCATCGCCTGGTTGGCGGTGGCACTGTGGCCGTGGCTCGCGTTCTCGGAAAGTCTGCTCAAGGGTTCGACGGCCATCCTGCAGCATTCGTCGCTGATCTCCAAGGTGGCCATGCCCCGGGAGCTGCTTGTTCTGTCGAGTCAGTCCGCCGTGTTCATCCTGCATCTGATTGGCTACACGGCTGTCCTTGTCGCCATTCAGTTGCTGGGTAGCGATTTGACCTGGCAGGGCTTGCCGTATGCGCTTCTGGTTCTGGCCAGTCTGTATCTCTTCGCCCTCGGTCTGGGGCTGATGCTGTCTGCCTTGCAAGTGTTTGTACGTGACCTCGAGCAGATATTGCCGACGCTGATCATGTTCTGGTTTTTCATGACGCCCATTCTCTATGCGCCAGAGCTTCTTCCGGAAGGTATGGCGCGCTGGCTCCGGTTTAACCCCATGGCTTGGTGGATGGAAGAAATTCGGGCCGGGTTGTTTCTGGGGAAATGGTTACCTGACCTGATGTTCGTGTTCCTTCTGGTCGTCGCCCTGCTGACCTTATGGCTAGGCGCGCGTCTGTTTCGCCGTCTGAGTCCCAGTTTCGAGGACTTCCTGTGACCGGGACATTGCTCAAGCTTGAGGGTGTTGCCAAGACCTATCCGCACACCGTCAAGTCCGGTCAGCGTCTGCGCGCTTTCTGGCAGATTTTGACAACCGGCCAATGCGCGGGCGGAACGTCCATACTGCGCGATATCGGTTTCGAGATTCGGCCGGGCCAGTCAATGGGTATTATTGGCGCCAATGGCGCCGGAAAGTCCACGTTATTGAAAATCATTACCGGCGTGCTGGCGCCCAGCGGCGGTTTGATCACTCGTCAGGGCAGTACCGCTGCGCTACTGGAACTGGGTGCTGGTTTCGATCCGGAGTATACCGGGCTTGAGAACCTGCACATGAACGCGGCATTCCTCGGCTTGAGTCGACAGCGCATTGCCGAAAAACTTGACGATATTCTGGCCTTCGCCGATATCGGCGAATCGATCCATGAGCCGGTCAAGCACTATTCATCAGGAATGGTTGTTCGGCTGGGTTTCGCGGTCGTCGCGTCGGTACGGCCGGACCTGTTGATCACCGATGAGGTTCTGGCCGTCGGTGACGAATCGTTCCAGAAAAAGTGCATTCGCTGGATCGAAAGCTACCTGGAGCAGGGGGGAACCCTGCTGATGGTGTCGCACAACATGTATCAGGTGCAAAAGCTTTGCCAGCAAGCGCTTTGGCTGGAAGGAGGACGGGCCCGGGCCCAGGGCGATGTTTTCGATGTCACCCAGTCCTACCTGGCCTGGCACGAGCGTCGCAGCGCTGAAGACGCCTCGCGAAGCCAGGGCCATGCCAGCGCCGAGCTTTATGCTGTCGATGCGTTGCGAATCGAAAACAGCGATGCTGGTGAGCCGCGTATCGCCATCGGCGAAGACCTGACGGTGACCTTTCGCTTGCGCTCACCCGATGGCCGGGCACCCGTGATCCTCATTGGCATTGTGCGTGCCGACGGTACGCCGGTGTACGGAGTAGCCAATGACCATGACGGTGTTGATATTCTCCGCCTCGACGATGGGAAATTTGGTGGCGGAATCCGCTTTCCCGCATTGGATCTGTTGCCGGGTGGCTATGTGGTGCGTGGCCATGCCATGGATCCTGAAGGCTTGCGAGTTTATGACACCGCCGAAGTCTCCTTTACGGTGACCGGTCGCAGCCGGGAATTGGGTCTGGTCCGGCTTGAACATCAATGGCGGCAGGAATGACGGCTGTCGTTGTACCCGTCCACAACGCGCCTGATGCAACCCGCCGTTGTCTTGCCGCGCTGGCTTCGCTTGAGCCGTCTCATCCGGTCATCGTCATTGACGATGCATCGACCAGTCCTGATATTCAGGCGCTGATGGCGGAACTGCCGTCGGGCTGGGTGCGAATCCGCAATGACACCAACCTTGGCTTTACTGGCACGGCGAACCTTGGTTTTTCCGTAACCGGCAGGGAGGATGTTGTACTTCTCAATTCCGACACGCAGGTCACCGCAGGCTGGCTGGAGGCGATTGAGGCGTGCGCGGCCGCCGACAGCCGTATCGCCTCAATCACGCCTTTGACCAACAATGGCGAGATTGCCTCCATCCCGCAGTTTTGCCAGCCCAACCCCTGGCCGGATGACCCTGGACGCTGGGCGCTCGCCTGCCGTCAATCCGGTTCGCCAATCTACCCGGAAGTGCCTACCGGGGTTGGTTTCTGCATGTACTTCCGACGGTCCTGCCTGGATGAAATCGGCGTCTTTGACGAGGACGCGTTCGGTCGCGGCTACGGCGAGGAAAATGACTGGTGCATGCGGGCCATCAAGGCCGGTTGGCGTCATGTACTGTGCGACAGCGCTTACGTTGCCCACGAGGGTAATGCCAGCTTCGGACCGTTGGGGCTTGGTCCGGGTGGTGCGGCGATGGAAACCTTGCTGTCCCGTCATCCGGATTATCTGCAGAGAGTCCAGGCCTTTATTCAGGCTGATCCGATGGCGGAGCGGCGGGAGGCGATTGTGCGGTGGTGGGAAAGGGCGGGGGAAAGGTGAAAGGTGAAAGGTGAAAGGTGAAAGGTGAAAGGTGAAAGGTGAAAGGTGAAAGGTGAAAGGTGAAAGGTGAAAGGTGAAAGGTGAAAGGTGAAAGGTGAAAGGTGAAAGGTGAAAGGTGAAAGGTGAA
>JBGTLI010000104.1:0-12144 GCA_041744195.1 Wenzhouxiangella sp.
ACCACGCGATCCCAGCGATAAACCGGCAGTTTCACGATGTCGGCAAACAGTTCGATACTGCCGGTCGCCATGGCGAAATCGACCTGGCGCTCGGCAATCATCTGGGCGATCTGCTCTGATGTGCCCTGGTGCAGCTCGAAATTGATATCCGGAAAACGCTGGCGAAAGGTGTGAATCACCGGCGGCAAAACATAGCGCGCCTGGGTCTGGGTGGTGGCCAGGCTCAATCGCCCCTTTACTTCGCCTCGAAGTTCCTCCGATAACGCTTTGATTGCATTGACCTCAATAAGCACCCTGGCCGCCCGCGCGACAACTTTTTCGCCGGCCGGAGTCAAGGCCTCAATTCGCTTGCCCTTGCGTACAAAAAGTTTGAGCCCGAGCTCCTCTTCGAGCAGTCTGATCTGTTTGCTGATGCCAGGCTGCGAGGTATAGAGGGCTTCCGCCGCGCTGGTGATGTTCAGGCCGCTTTCGGCGACGGCGTTGATAAAGCGAAGTTGCTGCAGTTTCATGACCTGATTCCACGGATTGACAACACGCGCCGAAAAAAGGCTTGCGGAAAAACTGGATTCAACGAAAGGGGGGCGGCCTTTCGGCCGACCGCTTTAGCTGAATTTATCAAGCGCCCGCAAGCTGGTTCAAATCGGCGCCGATTCAGTATCGGCGGGACCGACCCGGTTGTCAAGAGAGTTACCGGCCGCTCCCGTCCACCACTCCCGTCTCCCGTCTCCCGTCTTCCCTCTCCCCTCTCCCCTCTCCCCTCTCACCTTTCACCTTTCTATCGCCCTTATAACAACAAATTCGTTGACCATCTGACCCCCGACTGGCTAGGCTGAAAAGCACAACTCATCGAGACCGACCGAGGGACAGGCCCTTAGACGTCGGGGCAACCTGCGATGCCAATCAGCCTGAATCAAAGCTGATTGCCACCGTGACGGTGCCAATTCCTGCGGAGTCCAGTCGTGGACGGACTTCCGAGAGATGAGTGGACGCCTTGACCTGGCGTGCCTGCGGGCATTTTTCTCTTCAGGCCATTGCGACACTCCCTTTCGGCCCGCTGCTCTCGATGAGTTTCAACTGCAACTTCAGCATCGAGAGGAGTAAAAGCATCATGAATCAGGCAGCCGCCCAGCAACCAGCCACAGCCTTTTTGCCATCCGGCCCAGGGCCGTCTTCGGCAACCATTTTTCGCGATGAGGCGATCAGGCGCATGATGCCTGGCGCCAAGGCAGGCGCTGGTTCGGTGGTGATTCGCTTTCGCCTCCATGGCGCGTCCCGGGGTCCGGTTGTGGTCGCACTCGGCGGCATCAGCGCCAATCGCCAGGTTCAGTGCTGGTGGCGTTCGCTCTACGGCGATCATTCCTGCCTGGATCCGCATCAGTTGCAGATCCTGGGGATGGACTGGCTCGATCATGCAGGCGACCCGGTCGATGGCATTTCGACCGCCAATCAGGCCGACGCGTTGGCGATGGTGCTTGATCATCTTGAATTAAGTCGCGCGGATTTGATCATCGGCGCTTCCTACGGCGCCATGGTCGGCCTGGCCTTTGCCCAGCGTCATCCAGCCCGTTCAGGGCACCTTGTCGCCATCAGCGGGGCGGATCGTTCGCGTCCGTTCAGTACAGCATTGCGCCATATTCAGCGTGAGATCGTGAAGTTCGGCCTCGAATCAGGGCAGTCTGCACGCGGCGTTGCCCTGGCCAGGGCGCTGGCGCTGACCACGTATCGCCCCGCCGCTCTGTTCGATCAGCGCTTTGCGACCGCGCTGCCGGAACAGGCGCTGTCCGGGCTGACCAGCTATCTTGCCCATGCGGGGCGGTCGTTCAGCGAGAACTTCGATGCCGAGCGGTACCAACGGTTGTCGGATTCGGTGGATCGCCATCATGTTGATCCCGATCAGATCCGGATTCCGGTCGACCTGGTCGCCGTCGACTCGGATCAACTGGTACCGGCAGCCCAGATTACCGCCCTGGCCCGGCAACTGTGCGCGCGCTGTTGCCTGCACACTATTGAGTCCGATTACGGTCACGATGCGTTTCTGAAGGAGCCGGAAATCTTCAATGCCCTGCTCGGTGAGCTGATCGACCAGGCGGTGTCGGCATGAGCGCGCGCCAGCCAGCCACCATCGCCGTGCGAGCCGGCATTGACACCGACCGCCAGCACGGCGCCGTCGTGCCGCCAATCTGTCTGTCGAGTACGTTCTCGTTTGCCGAATTCGGCCAGCCCCGGACCCACGATTACAGTCGCTCGGGCAATCCTACCCGCGATCTGCTGGCCGGGGCTCTGGCCGAACTGGAGGGTGGTGAAGCAGCCATCGTAACGGCAACCGGCATGGGTGCGATCACCACCGTTCTGCAGTTGCTTAAACCCGATGATCGACTGGTTGCGCCGCTGGATTGCTACGGTGGCACCTTTCGCCTGTTCCAGGCCTGGGCAGCCAAGGGCGCGTTCAAGCTCGACTGGGTCGACTTTCGCGATGAGCAGCAATGGCGCGCGGCGGTTTCGGATGCGCGCATGGTCTGGCTGGAAACCCCCAGCAATCCGCTGTTACGCATTACTGACATTGCGCGGATGGTGGCCGCGGCCCGAATCGCGGGCGCGGTGGTGGTGGCCGACAATACCTTCCTGTCCCCGGCCCTGCAGCAGCCGATTGGCCTGGGCGCCGATATCGTGGTGCATTCGACCACCAAGTACATCAATGGTCACAGTGACGTGGTTGGCGGCGCCGTGATCGCCGCCAACAAGGCGCTTGGACAGGAACTGGCCTGGTGGGCCAACTGCATTGGCATCACCGGCTGTGCATTCGACAGCTGGTTGACCCTGCGGGGGTTGCGCACTTTGGCGGTAAGGCTGCGAGCGCACCAGGAAAATGCCCGCTTTCTCGTTGATCGGCTGGTCAGTCACCCGGCAGTTGCTCGCGTTTACTACCCGGGCCTTGCCGATCATCCGGGTTATCTGTTGGCCCGCCGTCAGCAGTCCGGTTTTGGCGCCATGATCAGTTTTGATCTGGCCGGCGGCGAGCCCGCAGCACGCCGGTTCGTTGACGGCCTGGAGATTATTTCACTTGCTGAGTCCTTGGGAGGAGTCGAGACCCTGATTGCTCACCCGGGCACCATGACCCATGCCGCCATGAGCCGGGAAGACCAGGCACGGGCCGGCATTGGTCCCGGATTGCTCAGGTTGTCGGTCGGAATCGAAGCCCAGGAAGATCTTGATGCCGATATCGAGCGTGCGCTGACCAGAGCGGAATCGGCGCGCGTTACAGCCAGAGAGAAATGTCATGGCATACGTTGAACCTGACCGGGCGCGGCCCGGCTTCGACACCAGAATCGAGGCCGGCCTGGCCATTGCCCTGGTGGGTCCGGGCCGGGTGGGGTCAGCTCTGCTGAAGCGGCTGGCTCAATCTGATATGGCCTGGTCCGTGATAGCGGTGGCCGATTCGAGGCAAATGGTCCTGGGTCGCGGTCTGGAGGGCGTTGACTGGCCAGGCGATGGCAAGGTGGCCAGTACCGACCTCAAGGTTTTGGCCGATACCATGCTGCATGCACCGGCCCGGTGCCGGGTGATTGTCGATGCCAGCGCCAGCCAGGATGTTGCCGCCTATCATGCCGGTTGGCTGGATGCAGGGTTCAATGTGGTCACGGCCAACAAGTGGGCGCTGGCGGCGCCAGAGCCTGGTTATCGCCGTCTGGCGCTGGCGCGCAGCCGAACGCGCGGGCGGTACGAAGATGCGGCAACGGTCGGCGCCGGTTTGCCGGTCCTGTCGACAATTCGAGTATTGAGAGAGGCCGGGGAGACGATCACCAGTATCGGCGGCGTCCTGTCAGGCACGATGAGTTTTCTGACCCATCGGATTAACAAGGGCGTTGTTCCTTCGGCGGCGCTGGCCGAGGCCAGGCGCATGGGCCTGACGGAGCCGGACCCGCGTTCAGATCTCGATGGCCTGGATGTGGCGCGCAAGCTGGTCATCCTGGCCCGCGAGGCAGGCCAGGATCTCAAACTGGCCGATGTGCAGGTCGACAGCCTGGTGCCTGAGGGTCTGGCGGATGTAACGCTGAAGGAATTTCATGCTGCTGAAACGCCACTGGATGCCTGCTGGGCTCACCGGTTCGCCAAGGCACCGGGAAGCGGTGAGCTTGTCTGTCATGTCGGGCGCTGGAGTGCGAGCGGTCTGGCCAGGGTCGGTCTTGAAAGAGTCAGCGCCGGTCAAGTGCTGGCGAGCCTGGGCGAGGGCGACAACCTGGTCGAGATTCATACCGACTGTTACCGAGACTCGCCGATCGCGATTGGCGGCCCCGGAGCTGGAATTGAAGTGACCGTACTGGCGCTGTGGAGTGGATTGAGCAGGATAGGAGCCTCTGAATAACTCTCCGACGAAAACGCGCTCCATGCAGAGTTATTCAGAGGCTCCTTAGCGGATACGTGAGACCTGACCGCTGAGGTCAAACAGGGCGTGGGCTGACGACAGCAGCCGGGCCGGTGATTCGTTGGCGGACATGTCGGGGAACTGGATGCCAAAGCGCACTGACAATTCCAGGTCCTGGCTGGCAAAGCGAACCTTGGCCCCGGCCAGGGAGCGGCGCAGGCGGCTGACCAGTTCACGTGCGCCAGCCTTGTGGGTGCCCATAAGGATCACGCTGTAAAGATCATCATCGGTGCGATGCAGAGAGTCTTCCTGGCGCAGTTCGCGATGCATGAAAAAGCGCAAGTTGCGCATGATGGCCTCGGCCCAGGCCTCGCTGAAACGCTGGGACAGTTGGCGATAATTGTTCAGTTTGACATGCATCAGGGCCAGGTCGAGGTTCTGGCGCTTGTGGAAGCTGAAAGCCTGCTCGATGCGCAGATAGTAATAACCAGGTTCCGGCACATTGCTGAGCAGGCCGGCTTCAGGCGGCAGGGTTTCGTCATTGGTTACCAGCCGGGCCTCGTTCATCAGGCCATCAAGGTGAATGTGCAGCGCGCCGGTCAAGTCCTGGGCGCTGAACGGTTTCGGGATAAATGCGGTGGCGCCTGCCCTGAGGGCCAGTTCACGGGCATTGGCCTCTTCGGTGCCGGTCACCACCAGAATCGGTAATTGCTTGATGCGCTGATGGCGGCAGGCGCGAATCGTGCGAATCAACTCGTGGCCGTCCATGACCGGCATCATCAGGTCGGTAAAGACCAGTTCGATATTCTTGTCGCTGTTGAGCAGGCGCCAGGCGTCTTCGCCGTTCTCGGCCAGCACCAGGTCGCATTGCTCGGCCAGGAATTTGCTGCCTGCATAACGCATAAGCCGGGAGTCGTCGACAAAAAGGACGCGTTTCGATGATGGTGGTTGACTGGTTGCTTCCAGCATTGCGCAGCCTTGGCGTGAACTTCAGTTCGGCGCTACTTCCTGCAGAAGAATGCGACGCCGGTCCCCCGAAAACAGGCCAAATGTGGCCCGTGCCCCTGGATTGTCATCGAAATCGCCGCTGTCTGCAAGGTCGTCGCGCAAATACGGGTAGATATCGTTCAATACCAGGCCGAGGTCGACCCACCCGGGGGCTCCCGGTGCGGTGAACAGAAAATGGCCGCGACCGGCATCCAGCATGAGGGCACTGGCCCCATCGATTTCCGTTGAGCCGCTGGCCCCGATGACCACGCTCCGGTCGCCGTCGGCCGAGTCGCCGCCATCACCGGTCAGCATCACCTGGTCGGCCAGTTCGACTACCGTGCAGTGGTCGCTCGCTGAAACAATCCAGGTCGCACCGCTCCAGGTTTCGGCCCGCCACGGCAGTGCCACGGGACCGTGTTCCGAACCGATGCTGTTGTCGACCGCCAGGCGCCCGAAACGCAACGTGGTTTCATTGATCAGCGCATGATCGGGCACGCCATCGGCCGACAGGTCCAGATCGAAACTGGCCATGGCCACGCCATCATCGTCGGTCGGATTGGTGGCTACCTGGTAGTTGTCGAACGGTCCGTCAGGCGCCAGCCGGGGCATCCGCGCCTGCACCTGGGCATCGGCTGACCCCAAAAACCAGTCGATTGATGCATCAAGCAGCTCGAACCCATCACTGGCCGCCATGCCCAGTTGGGCCGAAACCAGGCGGGCAAAGTCGGCATGGTAATTGAACGTCTGGTCGCTGTTGGTATTGCGCGCGGTGAGGCTGAACTCGGCGTCGAAGCGCTCGCCGATATAGGTAAACGACGGATCGACGCAAGCCGTCAAGGCGGCTCGGTTGCGGATCAGGCCGGCCGACAGGGTGAAGTGATCGGGGATGAATCGGCCCACCGGGCCGCTGGCCACGCCGACGACGTCTGCCGAACCGAGATAATTGCCGCTGGCCAGGCGCGGAGTCAGCTCGATGATGCCGACCTCGGGCCAGGAGAACAAGCCGCAGGCGGTCCCGGCTGCCGCGCTGTTGCCATTGCAGTCGTAGCCAAAGTCATTGAAGGCGCCTGCGACCGGTTGCTCTGCGCCACCTGCTGGCGCGAGCAGCGCGGTTTCAAGCAGCACGCCTTCCGGCATCAGTTCGCGGCCAAAGTTGGGCGTGAAGTTGCCATTGGCGTTGCGTGCCGCCACGGCCATTCCGAACAACTCGCCGGCACGCCGATACACCGGTCCGTTGGCGTCGGTCGCTGCGGGGTTGCCCTCCGGCACCAGGGTGAAGTGACCGGGACGAGCGATGGTCTCGGTCTGCCCGCTCATCACCAGGCCTGCGTCCGCGCCGCTGCCTTCGTAAAGGGCATGAATATCGAGCGCCCCGGCATCGGTATAGACCAGGGCAAGAGAGGCCACGCCATTGGCATCGAAATCCAGTTCCAGCGGGGTGCCGGGGCTGGTAGTCGTCAGTGCTTGGCCATTGATATTGGCGAACTGAGACCCACTGGTCGGATTGAGATAGTCAAACCAGAACCCGGCTGTCCGCGTCTGGCTGGAAAAGGCCGGCACGCAGGCTTGCGAAGCATCGTCGCGGCGCACGGCGGCGATGGAACCCGCCTGGGTGGTGGCGGCGACATGATCGGGCAGGTCGAGAACAAAGCCTGAATCAAACCATTCCATCTGGCAGTTGGTTTCGATACCGGCATTGAAACAGCGCGTCGGTTGTTCGGCCTCGGGGTTGGTGGCCACGGCATTGAGTATGACCGTGCCTGGGCTGGTGACTTGCAGGCTCACCTGTCCCGACTGCTCGAAGGTCACCGGATTAGGTTGCCAGTTGCCTGCTGGCGATGACAGGGTCACGCTGACCGGGTCGGTAAAAAAGTCCGAGCAGTCGGTATCGGCGCAGGCCTGGACCGTGATCGTTTCAGGTGAGCAGGTCAGGCCGGAGGCGCCGTGTTGCAGCCGCAGATGATCCGGCCCGGACGAAGGCTGGACACACAGGCCGCCGAAACCGGCCGCCTCGACCGCAGCCTGATCATAATTGGTTACTGTGTTCGCCCCTCTGTTGATCGTTCCACGTGAGGTGATCGCGCCGGTGATGACCGCATTATTGCCAAGGGTGACAGGGCCCTGAGCGTACAGAATGCCATTGAATATCGTCCCGACCCCGATACTGGCCAAACCGTAGACCAGCATCACCAATTCCTCAATCGCGCCTGGTGCGTTGATAGTTGCGTTGTTTTCGATGACGGCGTTGTCGCGAACAAAGATCCGAACCGGTCCATTGATGACCAGGCTGGCGCGGGTGCCGATGCTGACTGAGGTGAAGTAATGGTCGCCTGCGGCCAGAACGCGGGTGGCGTTGTTGCCAACGTTCAGCGCCCCATCGTTGGGTGTCGGAAACGCGGGCAAGGTGAGCACGTTGGGGGGCTGGGCGGACGACGTTGTCGCGGCGGGAAACACGTCGACGCAGGCCGGTACCTGGGCTATTGCCGCCGTGCCGAGCAGGGAGGCAAGCAGAATGGCAAGAAGGGCGGACGCTAGCAGCCACAACCGGCGCCCGGAATCTGCTTCAGGTATCGTCTGGCTCAGGACCAGCTTCATAACTCCGAGACCTGTGCCCTGGCCGTGCGCCGCACCAGTGTGGCCGATGAACTGCTGCCGCGCCAGGCCGTGGCGCTGAGGCTGAAGACCTGGTAGTTCTCATCGCCTTCGCTGACGGCAAAGGCCTGGCAGCTCAACGTGGTCGAATAACCGAACAGCATTTGAGCGCCACCGGCGCTGCAACTGCCGCTGTCGAGTATGCCGGGAATCTCGGATTCGAGGCGGGCAATGGCGGCATACCAGGCTCCATCTGCGCCGGCCGCGCGCGCCTGGCCGGTATGCTGGGTGGTCGAGGTCAAAGCGGCGGTCGCCGCCATCAGCGCGATCACCACGATAAGGAAGATCGCCATGAACAGGGCAGCGCCACGTTGTTGACGAAGATTGATCATGGCGCGTTCATGACCTGGCTCTGGGCCAGCAGAAACACACTTTCCCCGCCCCGTTCGAAATCCAGTCTTAGGGTCAGCAGCCCGCGCCGGGTCGATGTGCCGGGCGTGTAGATGAACTGGCAATCGTCAACATTGGCCGCGATCAGTTCGCCGCCGGTCAGGGTGGGTGTCCCCGCCTGCAGTCCATAGCCGCTGTAACGGCGCAACTGGTCGCCAACACAGACAAAGCTGATGACCTCACCGACAATATAGAAGCGCTGTTGCGGCGAGTGGGTGGCAAAAGCGGGTCCGGACAGCCCGCTGTTGTAGTGCAGGGTGGCGCCATTGCTGTCGGGGGTGAGGGCGGCAATGTTCTGCTGCTGATAGACATCGAACCCCGGCTGACCGGTGTTGTAGACCGAAATGCAGTGGCCAACGGCAGTGCCGCAATCGGTACCGGCAGCCCGAGCCTGAATGGGGCCAAACAACTCTCCGAGGACGTCGAAACTGCCAGCCGATTGAGCCGGAATCAGGGCTACGCCGCTGCCATCTTCTGCCGGCAAGCGGCGATATCGGCCACCACCGGCGGTGGTCACGAACTCGACGTGCCCGGCGCTGTGCACGCGCACGCTGTTGGGCAGGGCATTGCGCGCTTCGCGCGTCATGCGGTTCAGCGCCAGGTCGGCTGAATCCACCAGGCTGGCGCGCAGCTCCAGGTCGGCGGCTGCCCGGAACGGCTGGACGAGGAACACCACCAGAACCGCGCCCAGGATGCCCATTAGCACCATGACCGTGATCATTTCGATCAACGTGAACCCGCGCTGATTAATGAACATAGCCACTGCCCGCCTCCACGTTGAGTACCCGGCCGTCGGCCAGGGCAATGGTCAAGCCTGCCGCGGTCCGGCCCATGCCGTCGAAGGTCACACTGCCGCCGCTGGCAATCTCGCCGGAGCCGAGCAGCGGACCACCGCGGGTCGGGTGCGACATAGGACCGGAGGAGCAGGGGCCGCCGCCTGCGCCGGTGTAGGTGGCTTGGTAAGCGTTGGTTGCGGCGTCGACGGTGACCTCGACATGGCAGCCGGAGGCCTGGGCCACGTTTCGGGCATGGTTCAGTACGCCGGTCAGTTCACGGCCGAAACTGAGCTGGTCGAACTGCCAGATATTCAAGCGTGGTGCTGCAAACACGGCCAGGATGCCGATCAGCACCATGACCATCACCAGTTCGGTCAGGGTAAAGCCGCGCGAGGAGGTCATGCTCATGGGTCAGTAATCCCCGCGAAAGCCTTGCAGGGTGAAATCAACCTGCCCGCCACGCCTGACTCGTATGTCGATCTGGCCGCCATTGACGGTAACATCGACCTGGTAGTCACTCAGTGCCGCGATCGGGTTGCCGAACTGATCACGGGGGGGCTCGCTGAGGCCGTCGTAGCAGTCGATCCACTCGTAGCTGGCCCGGTCGGCGCAATTACCGCCACTGGCCGAGCGCAGCAGGATCTCGTCCATGTAGGACGCGGCGATGGCGCGTGACTGGGCCTGGAGCATGGGGTCGGCATTGTGTGCTGAAAGGGTGACGAACGAAACCAGCAGGGTCGATCCGACGGCCAGAATCACCAGCGCGACGATGAACTCGATCAGGGTAAAACCGCTGTTCGTTCTTCTCATGCGCGCTCTGGTCGGGGTGGAGCTCATGGAGACTCCGGAAAAGTGATCCGGAAGATCGGGCTTCGGTGGGTCAGGTTCGCCGGCCGGACACAGGCCCCGCCATTGGCGGAGCCCGTCCAGGGGAACTTCAACCTGAGCCGGTCAATGACCGGATCAGTCGGATGAAAGCCCAAGATCCTGCAGATCGGACGTTGAGCAAGTGGTGGCGCCGACGGTGACGTCGATCACGCCAGCATCGGTCGCAGGCACCGCATCTGCTCCTTCAAGAATGGTCTGGTCGATGATGGTTGCCCGATCTGCCGCTACTCCAACCGGTGGTGCGGCGATCTGGATCGCTGCTGCACTGACCAGGGCGCCAACTGCCCCCTGGCAGGCAGCGGCTTCAGCTTCGGTGCTCAGGTTCACGTAACGCGGCAGCGCGACCGCTGCCAGGATGCCCAGAATGACGATGACGATCACCAGTTCGATCAGGGTAAAACCACTCTGGGATTGACGCATATTGATATTCATGTTCGATTTTCCTTGTCTTGTTCGGGTTTAGGGGCGTTGTTATTGAGCGATAATGCGCTTGTATAATTGAAATGCAATAACTATGCCAAGTGAGCTTTCGGGCCAGATGTTGTGAGCATCGTCACAGTGTCAGTGGCCGCAATTAATTCTTGTAAAATCAATGGGACGCTTATTGTCAGCTTGTTGGCCCATAAATGTCGGTCCAGTATACCCTGTGGTTACTCAACCGGCCTTGGCTGGCTCTCTGACCAGCTGTTTTGATCCAGTTTGATCAGGCCGACACCCTGAACCGGATTATTCAAATCACCTCCTTCTGATCCTGGCTCGGCGTAGTGCAGTGTGACGCGCCAGCGCAAATCGCGCTCGACGGGCGACGTCTGATCCAGGTATTGGGGAAAGCGGACCCGGTAGACGAGCGTTCCGTCCCGCCGATCAAAGTGCCACGTGCCTGGTCTGAAGTCTTCGGTGTCGGGTTTGTCGAATTCACCGAGATAGCTTTCCGGGGCCTGCTGCAACAAGGCCATTGGGTTGCTGTCAGCCAGGGCAGGCAGCGCGGCGGGACCGTCGTTGATGACGCGCCGGGCGGTTTCCAGCCCGAGGGAGGACCGTAGCGTGCCAATGACCACGCCAACGTGCGCCATCTCGGCCTGGCCACGCAGGGGAAGCAGACGGTCGGCGGCCACCAGGAACAGTAGAACAACGAGCGTGATCACAATGATCAGTTCCAGAAAACTGAAACCACGCTGTGCCCGGCACCCAGGCGGGTTCGAATCAGCGAAGAGCGGCACTGCCGAGATCCCACATGGGCAGAAAAACGCCGAGCGCCAGGGTCAGCACCAGGATGCCCAGGAAGATGAGCAGCACGGGCTCGATATAGGCGCTCAGGTTGTTGAGGTCATAGTCGACTTCGCGCTCGTAGTGCTCGGCCGATTCCTGCAGCATGCCGTCGACATTGCCGGTCTCCTCGCCGACGCTGATCATCTGCAGGATCAGCGGTGAAAAAAGGCCGGTTGCAGACGCCGTACGGCTCAAGGATTCTCCGCGCTCGACGCCGCTGCGCATGTCGGTGATGGCGCGTCCGATGTACTCGTTCTCGACCGCGCGGGAGACCAGGGTCAGGCCCTGGACCAGCGGCATGCCGGAGCGGTAGGTCATGGCGAAAGAGCGGGCAAAACGGGCCATGGTGCCCTGGAAAAGGATATGGCCAACGCCGGGCAGTCGAAGCTTGGCCCGGTCCCAGCGATAGCGGCCTGGTTCGGTATTGATCCAGGATCTGAACATCATCAAGGCGGCGCCAATGGCCAGGAGGATCAGCCACCACCAGTCGACGGTGAAATTCGATGCGCCGACGATGATTCGGGTCGGCAGGGGCAAGGTAGCATTGTGCTGGGCGAAGAAATCGGCAAACACCGGAATGACCCAGACCATCATGATGGCAATGGCAATGAACATGGCCACGATGACCATGATCGGGTAGCGCAGCGCAGTCTTGAGCCGGCTGCGGAAGTCGCGTTCCAGTTCAAGATAAGTCGCCATCTGCAGAAATGACGCATCCAGGTTGCCCGAGTTTTCACCGATCCGGATGATGCTGACGAACATCGGAGGAAAGACGGTCGGATTCTGGGCCAGCCCGGCGGCCAGTTCGCGGCCGGA
>JBGTLI010000105.1:0-4054 GCA_041744195.1 Wenzhouxiangella sp.
CAGGATCAACAACACCCTCCGGCGGGCCGATCAGATTCAGAGCTCGGAAGGCAAGGGCGATATCGACTGGTTCGCGCCGATCATTGCCGATGCCGAGGCTGGCTTCGGCGGCGTGCTCAATGCCCACGAGCTGATGAAGGACATGATCGATGCCGGCGCCGCTGGCGTGCACTTTGAAGATCAACTGGCATCGGCCAAGAAATGCGGCCACATGGGCGGCAAGGTCCTGGTGCCAACCCAGGAAGCGGTGCAAAAACTGATTGCAGCGCGCCTGGCGGCCGATATTTGCAATGTGCCGACTATTATCGTGGCCCGCACCGATGCCATGGGCGCCGATCTCATCACCTCCGATATCGACGCACGCGACACCGAATTTACGACTGGCGAGCGCACGGTCGAAGGCTTCTTCCGCACCCGGGCCGGACTTGATCAGGCCATCGCCCGCGGACTGGCCTATGCGCCCTATGCCGACCTGATCTGGTGCGAAACCTCGACCCCGGACCTGGGCCAGGCAAAAGCCTTCAGCGAAGCCATCCGCACCGAGTTTCCCGACAAGATGCTGGCCTACAATTGCTCGCCCAGCTTCAACTGGAAAAAGAACCTCTCGGATACCGATATCGCCCGTTTCCAGAACGAACTTGGCGCCATGGGCTACAAGTTCCAGTTCATCACTCTGGCCGGTTTCCATGCACTCAACCACTCGATGTTCCAACTGGCCCGTGGCTACAAGGCCCGCCAGATGAGCGCCTATGTCGAACTGCAGGAGGCCGAGTTCGCTGCCGAGTCCCAGGGCTACACGGCAACGCGTCACCAACGGGAAGTGGGCACCGGCTATTTCGACCAACTGGCCCAGGCCATCAGCGCCGGCCAGTCTTCCCTCGGCGCGCTATCCGGTTCAACCGAGGAGGATCAGTTCGACAAAGCCGCGTCCGGCTAGTTCGCGGGCCTGGCGGCACCTTGAAAAGCACCCTCATGTGCCGCAGTATGATGTCATTCCAATGAGTCATACTGCGGCACTTGATGAGTGACAAGGAACAACATTCGGGCAGCGAGTCCGGCGACGGTCTGGCGCTACAGGAAGCGCGGCCCAGGGTCAGCAAGCCGCCTTTGTACAAAGTCGTGATTCTGAACGATGATTACACGCCGATGGAATTTGTGGTCAAGGTCCTGAAGCGTTTTTTCGGCCTGTCCCACGACAAGGCCACCAGCGTGATGTTGCATGTCCACACCCGCGGCCGCGGTGTTGCTGGCGTCTATACTTACGAGATTGCCGAAACCAAGGTCGTCATGGTTAACGACTACGCCCGTGAGCATGAGCACCCTCTGCAATCCACTCTGGAAGAAGCTGGTGATTAATTGCCGCTAATTGTCGACCCGGCTGGAATCATCTTCCTCCATACTGGTCATAGCGTTGACGCAGAGAGGTTTTTCAAATCATGTTCAGCAAGGACCTGGAACTATCCATTTCGCAGGCCTACCACACGGCCCGTAGCAAGCGGCATGAATTCCTCACCGTAGAGCATCTGCTTCTGGCAATGCTGGATAACCATTCAGCCCGGGGGGTGCTCGACGCGTGTGGAGTCGATATCAAGTTGCTCGGGCACGAGTTGGGCCAGATTCTTGACGAAACCATACCGGTGCTGTCGGCGGGCGACCAGCGCGATACCCAGCCTACAGTAGGCTTTCAGCGGGTTTTGCAGCGTGCCCTTTACCATGTGCAATCGGCCGAGCGCAAGGAAGTGCTTGGCGCCAACGTGCTGGTCGCCATGTTTGGCGAGAAAGACTCGCACGCGGTCTATTTGTTGACCAAGCAGGATCTGTCGCGGCTTGATGTGGTTAATTTTATCGCCCACGGGATCGCCAAAAAGGAAGGTGAGGCGCCGGATTCTTCCCTGACGGGCGAACGTCCGGAGGCCCAGGGCGAGGAGGGCAAGTCAGCATTGACCGCCTATGCGACCAACCTGAACGAACGCGCTCGCGCCGACAAGATCGACCCTCTGATTGGTCGGGCGCTTGAAGTTGAGCGTACGATCCAGATTTTGTGCCGACGGCGCAAGAACAATCCGCTTTATGTGGGCGAGTCCGGCGTTGGCAAAACAGCTTTGGCCGAAGGCCTAGCATTGCGTATTGTCGAGGGCGAGGTGCCCGAGGTGCTGCTGGATGCCGAGATATGGGCGCTGGACCTCGGTGCGTTGCTGGCCGGAACAAAATACCGTGGCGACTTCGAAAAACGCCTGAAGGCAGTGCTTGCCGAGCTTCGTGATCGGGACAAGTCGGTGCTGTTCATTGATGAGATCCACACCATCATCGGCGCCGGCGCGGCGTCCGGCGGGGTGATGGATGCATCCAACCTGATCAAGCCGGTGCTCGCCAATGGCGAATTGCGCTGCATCGGCTCGACCACGTTTGATGAATATCGCGGTGTCTTCGAGAAGGATCGGGCGCTCGCACGCCGTTTCCAGAAGATCGATATCGTCGAGCCATCAATTGGTGAAACCATCGAGATTCTCAACGGCCTTAAATTTCGCTTTGAGGAACACCACGGTGTGGTCTACTCCCCGGATGCGCTGGAGGCGGCCGCGACCCTGTCGGCCCGCCACATCAACGACCGTCACCTGCCGGACAAGGCGATCGATGTGATTGATGAGGCCGGTGCCCGCGAGCGGCTCAAGCCGGAATCCGAGCGACTGAAAACCCTTGGCGTGCACGAAATCGAGGATGTCGTGGCGCGCATGGCGCGCATTCCACCGCGTCAGGTCTCGCGCTCTGACCGTGACGCCCTGAAGACCCTGGAACGGGATCTCAACATGGTCGTGTTCGGGCAGGACGAGGCCATCACCACTCTGGCCTCGGCCATCAAGATGTCGCGTTCGGGTCTCAGCGATGCCGACCGGCCGATCGGCAATTTCCTGTTCGCCGGCCCCACCGGTGTAGGCAAGACCGAAGTCACCCGTCAACTGGCGATGACCCTGGGCATTGAGCTGATCCGCTTCGACATGTCGGAATATATGGAAGCCCACTCGGTATCGCGCCTGGTTGGCGCGCCCCCGGGCTATGTAGGCTTTGATCGCGGTGGACTTTTGACCGAGGCGGTCACGCAGACACCCCACGCGGTGCTGCTGCTGGATGAAATCGAGAAGGCTCACCCGGATGTCTACAACCTCCTGTTGCAGATCATGGATCATGGCAAGCTGACCGATGCCAACGGTCGCTCGGCCGACTTCCGCAACGTGATCCTGGTCATGACGACCAACGCGGGGGCTTCGTTAATGAACCGGCGCGGCATCGGTTTTACCAAGGCCGATCACAGCCCGGACGGTATGGAAGCCATTCGCCGTCAGTTCACGCCAGAGTTCCGAAATCGACTGGACTCGATCATCCAGTTCCACTCCCTGCCGTTCGAGATTATCTTGCAGGTTGTCGACAAGTTCCTGATGGAGTTGGAGAACCAACTTGCCGACAAGGGTGTGACCCTGGAAGTTTCCAAACCCGCTCGACGCTGGCTGGCAGAGCATGGCTTCGACGACCAGATGGGTGCGCGGCCGATGAAGCGAGTGATTCAGGACAGCATCAAGCGTCCGCTGGCCGATGAATTGCTGTTTGGCGAGTTGTCGGAGAAAGGCGGTCTCGTCAGTGTAAGCCTGGCCGAAGACGGCCAGAAGCTGGATCTGGCTATACGGTCCGGGTCGGACCGGGAAACGGTATCGGCCACGCCGGACAACTGAAAAGCCTGACGCTAAGTCGAGCTTACTTCATGCGGTAGGTGATGCGGCCCTTCGACAGGTCGTAAGGCGTCATTTCCACCTTGACCCGGTCACCGGTCAATATGCGGATGTAATTCTTGCGCATGCGCCCGGAGATGTGAGCGGTGATGACATGCCCGTTGTCGAGCTCAACCCGGAACATCGTGTTTGGCAGGGTGTCGAGCACCTTGCCTTCCATCTCTATATGATCGTCTTTCGGCATAACCTTTCGCAGAAGTAGGTAAACCGGGCCATTGTGCCAGCTTTCGGCCGATGTGCAAGCACAAGACTGCACAAAATCATTTTTTCTG
>JBGTLI010000106.1:0-3349 GCA_041744195.1 Wenzhouxiangella sp.
GGATCAGGCCGCTGGCCGCATCGACCTGGTAGAGCTGGCTGTTGTCGCGGAAATTGGCCCAGCGATCCTCCAGCGAGCGGAGGCGGCGACGTTTCTCGTTATCCGCCTCGAAGGCTTCGGTCCAGGCGAAGATGATCGAACCGCTGTCCGGATGCCAGCGCCAGGCGCCGATTCGCTCGTGCCTGGCCAGCAGCAGGCGGGCCTGGCCGCTTTCGAACTCGTGCAACCACATGTTGTCGCCTTCCTGGATTGCCAGCCAGCGATTGTCCGGGCTCCAGGCCAGGGCGCTGGCTGTCGAGCTGGTCCATTGGCGGACGATTTTCTGCTCTTGAAGATCGCGGATTTCCATCCGCCGCAGGTCCAGATCGGCCTCGTCGCTGCGTCCATTGAATGCCAGGGCCAGGTAACGGCCATCGGCTGACAGGGCCATGTTGTTCACGGTTTCGGCATTGGTGAGCATCTCGGCTGAAACCCGACGCCTCGGCTCGACATGCGCGGTGATCAGGTCGTGCTCGTCCTGCCCCTCCCAGCTCATGCTGGGCGGATCGTCATCGGCTCTACCCTCGTGCAGCAACCAGAACCTGTGACTGCCGGCCACCAGCTTGAGCTCGACAGTGCCATTGTCGTTAGTGATCGACTGGCCGTTATGGAACACGTGCAATCCGGCCAGGTTGCCGGCATTGAGCTTGCCATGGACGAATCGATCCGCCTCCAGGTTGAAGGCCCATAGCGTCAGGCCCTCGGCTGATACGGCATTGGGTGAGATGGCTTGCCAGGCGATTTGTTCGCCGAACAGTCGCAGCTGTTGGCCACCGCGCGGCAGACCAGGCTGAATGAGGTGCATCACCAGGGCCCGACGAACCTCGCCGGCCTTGGCGCTTTCGTTGAGCTGATCGACGCCGATCGGCAGCGGGCCCAGCGCCAGAACCTGGTCGATCTCGATCACGGGCCCGGCCGACTTCGTCCCATCACCGCCCTGGGTGTTCATCGGCATTGCCAGCAGGACGGACAGGATCACGATCAAAACAGTAAAAAGTCGGTTCACGCGACAATCTCCAAAAAAATCAGACCGGACAGTGTAGCCCACCCGGCCAAAATGCCGGCCATCGGCAGCACGCGCCAAAATCAATTGACGCCGGTCAAATCCTCACCAGCGCCGGCCCGCTACTCTTTCCATACCTTCAAGCGAACAATGGTCCGATGCGGCGGGAAATGCGTGATGTCTGAACTGATGCGACCAACCTTTGATATTGAACTGATCGAGAAATACGGTGGCGAAGGCCCGCGTTACACTTCCTACCCCACCGCGCCCCAGTTCAACGACCAGTTCGGCGAAAAGGACTATTGCGCCGCCATCCTGGAAAGCAACCAGTTGCCGATCCCGGCTGACCTGTCGGTTTACGTTCATGTTCCGTTTTGTGCCAGCCCGTGTTTCTACTGCGGCTGCAATCGGGTCATCACCCGCTCGCTGACGGCGGGGGCCGAATTTCTGCACAGCCTTGGTCGGGAACTGGAGCTGGTTTCCCCACGCTTCGATGAAGACCGCCTTGTCCGTCAGCTTCATTTGGGCGGGGGTACGCCGACATTCTTGTCGGTTGCCCAGCTTGGCCAGTTGATGCACATGCTTCAGGCCCATTTTCCGTTCGATCCGGAAGCCGAGATCGGGGTCGAGATCGACCCGCGGACGATTGATCCGGCCGGCATCGCCGAGTTGCGCAGAATCGGCTTCAATCGCTTGTCGATCGGCATCCAGGACCTCGAGCCCGATGTGCAGCAGGCGGTCAATCGCATTCATGATACGGCTATGGTCAGCGCAACGATCGGCGCGGCGCGGGCGGTCGGTTTCAAGTCGATCAGCGTCGATTTGATCTACGGACTGCCGCTGCAGACCACAGCGGGCTTTGGCCGCACCATCGACACCATCATCAGCTTGCGGCCCGATCGCATCTCGCTGTTCAATTACGCTCACCTGCCGCACCTGTTCAAGGCGCAACAACGCATTGACGAGAGGCAGTTGCCGACGCCGTCAGTCAAGCTGGCGATTTTCCGCAACACCCTGACCCGACTGATGGACGCCGGCTACCAGTTCATTGGCATGGACCATTTCGCCCTGCCTGACGACTCGCTGGTGAAAGCCCGTCAGGACGGCACCCTGGTGCGCAATTTCCAGGGCTATTCGACCCATGGCGGACTCGACCTGATCAGCTTCGGCCCCAGCGCCATCAGCCAGGTCGGCGACTGTTTCGCCCAGAACCAGCGCAAACTCGACGACTGGGCGATTGCTCTGCTGGAAGGTCGCCTGCCGACCGCTCGCGGCCTGATCCGCACCGTGGATGACCGCCTCCGGGCCGAGATCATTGATCGCATCATGTGCACCGGCGAAGTGGTGTTCAAGCAATTCGAAAAAGCATTCCAACTATCGTTCAAACGCTATTTCATGAATGAATTGGACCGCATCGGGGCACTATGCGACGACGGTCTGGTCGAATGGACTGCTCAGGGGTTCAAGGTCACCAGCAGTGGGCTGATTTTTCTGCGCGCTATCGCAAAAATCTTCGACAGCTACCTGACACCGTCTGCTCAGTCCAGCGGACGATTCTCCAGAATCGTCTAGACCATCGCCCGCCGGGTACTGGTAGAATCAATCCATAATCGCCTTGGCGAATATCGTATGACAGATAAACCCACGCTCCATGAAGTCGGCCAAAGTGAAACCCGGTGCGAAGACTGCGCCCTGTTCAATCTGTGCTTTGCCCAGGAAATATCGTCCGATGAACGCGCTGACCTGAACAAGGTTCTCAAGCGTCAGCAGCCGACCGAACGAAACACCCATCTGTTCCACGGAGGCCAGCCGCTCAAGTCGGTCACGGTCGTGCGCTCGGGTTCGGTCAAGGCCTACCAATTGTCGCAGGATGGCGACGAGATCGTTTCCGGCTTCTACCTGCCGGGGGAAATCATCGGGCTGGACGGTTTTGCCAACGAAACCCACCCCGGCTTCGCCGTGGCCCTGGAAGACAGCCGCACTTGCGAGATCCCGTTCCGGGATTTCATGGCCATGTTGAACAAGAGCCCCAAGCTCAACCAGGTCATGCTGCGCCTGCTGTCGGAGGAAATGGTCGAAACCCGCGAGTTATTGCTGGTGGTGGGCCGACTGGACGCGCGTACGCGCGTCGCGCTGTTCCTGCTCAGCATGTCGCGACGACTGGCGCGGCGCAACCTCGATGCCGAGCAGTTCCGCCTCACCATGGACCGCAGGGATATCGCCAACTACCTCGGCCTGACGATTGAAACGGTCTCGCGCACCATGAGCGCGCTGCAGCGCGAGGGCGTCATCGAAGTGCGCGGCAAA
>JBGTLI010000107.1:0-9340 GCA_041744195.1 Wenzhouxiangella sp.
TTAAGCGATCGCCGTTTGTCAAAGTGAACAATGGGCATCTGGATGGATCAGGGTCTTTCCCGTTGGGTATCGTGATCGTTATAATAGACGGCTTGATTTTCCATCTCTGGCGCGATTTGATGTTAATGCGATTGTTTTTTGTGGCTTTCCTTGCCCTCATGCTGGCTCAGCCGGCAATTGCCGAGCGCGGCGACCCTGAAGAAGGGCGAATTCTTGCCCTGACCTGCTTTGGCTGCCACGCCATTCCCTACCAGAATAATGTGTACCCGACCTATTCGGTGCCACTGATTGCCGGTCAGAGCTACGGCTATGTCGTTGCCGCGCTGAAGGCCTATCGGACCGGCGAACGGCGCCACCCGACCATGGAAGCCCAGGCCAACACGCTGTCGGACCAGGATATTTACGATATAGCTGCCTTTGTCAGCCAGACGGAGAATAACGAATGATGCGCCTGCCGCCGGTTATCGGATCACTTATCGCAACAACTTGCCTGCTGAGCCTCAGCCTGACCGTCCAGGCCGGAAGCCCGGCACGAGGCCAGCAAATCGCTGAGGCCGTTTGCGCCTCCTGCCATGGTCTTGACGGCAACCTCGTCCTCGCTGACGACTATCCCAAGATCGGTGGGCAGCATGCCGATTATCTGGTTGTGGCTTTGCGCGCTTATCGCTCGGGCGCCCGGGACAACGCCATCATGGGGCCTTTTGCGCAGGAATTATCGGACCGTGACATTCGCGATCTCGCCGCCTGGTTCTCACGCCAGGACAGCCCACTGACAGAATTGCGCTGATTATCAGCGACTTGCCCCGGCCCAAAGGGTCGGGCTCCGCGAAGCGGGAGCCATTGCGGACACAGGTATTTCGCTGCAATTCTGATTCATCCGCCAGGATGAATACCCGGCCCAAAAGGTCGGGCTCCACGAAGCGGGAGCCGTTTGCGGACATGCGCCGCAAACGAGCGAGCAGCAAATACCGCAGGTATTTCGCTGCAATTCTAGAAGTACGGGTTTTCACCTTCAGCGTGATCGGTGGCGTCGATGACCCGCCGGACTTCCGGAATTTCCTGGCGCATGGTGGTTTCGATGCCCTGTTTCAGGGTCACATCGACCATGCCGCAACCGTGGCAGCCGCCTCCAAACTGCAACACGACATCCTTCTCTTCAGTGACTTCGACCAGGCCAACCATACCGCCGTGTGAAGCCACCATTGGGTTGATACGGGCCTGAAGTACCCACTCGACGCGCTCGCGCAAGGTCGCATCCGCACCTGGCTTGACTCCCTTGAGGCCTGGCGCACGGATCGACAGTTCGCCGCCGGTGGCATCGGTCTCAAAGTCGATCATGGCGCCGTCAAGGCTCTCGCTGCTGGTCGCGTCGACGTAAAGCACGAACGTCTGGCACTCAACGGCCTGATCCCCTGCCTCGTTGCCGCCGGGGGGGCAGAATGTCAGCTCGACATCCGCCTTTGGCGTGCCAGGATGAGTGGTGCGCAGGCGCAGGTTGGTGTTGTCAGGCTGCTGCTCGAGCAGACGAGTAAAATAGTCGCGGGCAGCGGGGGTAATGGTCAGCATTGAAACATTTTACTACGCGAGTTGGGGTTGCCTGTTGAATGCAGGCGAATCAGTCCGCTTTCAAGCGCGCTGCCAGCCAGGGCAGTGAATGGTCATAGCGCCAGTCAATCCCGGAATGAGTGCCATCGAATTCCTCGAAATGATGGTCGATGCCCGCAACATTCATCCGATCATGGAGTTCACGAGCGCCATAATGGATGAAATACTGGTCGCGCCGGCCAACATCGATCCAAAGGCCTGCCAAGTCCTGCAAGGCGTCGATGGATGAATTGACCCGGTTGACGGGATCGAATTCGAGCCAGCGTTGCCAGACAGCTTCGTCGAGGCGGGCTGTGTGCAGATCAAACGGCAGCTCCAGCCCCAGCGGCTTGCCCGGATTGGGAGAGTAACTGGCCGCAAGACAGAGGACCATCAATGCATGAAACGCTGCCCCGCCCGGCCGTCGATCACGCCAGAACGTCCGAACAAAGGCCTCCAGATCGCCGTCGTGGCGAGCAAGCACATCGCAGCAAAGCGGAAAATCGCGCATATAGACTCGATCGAAACCACAGTCACCGGCATGGCTGGCGACGACGGCGAACACGCCGGGCCTTGTCATGGCCAGATGCAGGGCGCCAAAGCCACCTGATGACTTACCGAAAACCGCACGCGCGGCCGATTCATCAATAGTGCGAAAGCGCTGGTCAACAGCCGGGATCAGTTCACCAACAAGATAGTCGGCGTACGCCCCCAGGGCTGGACTGTTGACGTACTGGTTGCCACCCAGCGATGTATAGCAATCCGGAAACACGACGATCGCCGGCTTCATCAGGCCCGCCGTGATCAGCCGATCGAGCCGCGCGGGAAGATTCTCACCCTGATTGCGCCAGGCGACCTGGCCCGGCCCGGAGTTGGTATAGGCCGCCAGACTCCACAACACGGGATAGGAGCGCTCTTCATTGTCGTAACCCGGGGGCAGGTACACCGGGTGCCGGCGTTGCACGGGATCACCCAATGCGTTGCCGGCCAGCAGATCGGAGGCATGGTCAAGAAAAACAAGCTTTCCGGCGGGCTCAACCGGCTTTGGTCTTAGCATATGTCCCTCAAATCCCTGTCGCGTAGCCCATTAACCCGTGAGCGGAACGACCTTGCGCTTGCGCGGCGGTACTTTGCCCATTTCGGGAACGAGCTCAAGCAGTATCTGGCGCAACTGGGCGTTGTCATACTGACGGACCGCATGCTCGGCCCGCTGCAGACGCTCAACCATGTTGTCGAGGTTGAGTTCAGAGCTTCGGGTCAGAAAGATCTTCTCGTGCGAAGTCTTGGCGTACGATTCATGCGCGTGGAAGAGCTCCTCGAAAAGCTTTTCCCCTGGACGAAGACCGGTATAAACGATTTCGATATCCTCTCCGGGCTCCTTGCCCGCCAGACGAATCAGTTGTTCGGCCAGATAGCTGACCCGAACGGGCTCGCCCATATCCAGAACGAACACTTCGCCACCCTCACCCAGCACGCCAGCCTGAAGAATCAGCTGCCCGGCCTCGGCAATGGTCATGAAATAGCGCGAAATTTCAGGATGAGTTACCGTGACGGGCCCGCCGCGTCTTATCTGTTCATTGAACAGGGGCACGACCGAACCGGTTGAATTGAGCACATTACCGAAGCGAACTGTGATGTAGCTGGTCTCTGAATTGCGATCAAGGTACTGACAATAAAGCTCGGCAATACGCTTGGTCGCGCCCATGACATTGCTGGGATTGACGGCCTTGTCAGTCGAAATCAGAACGAAGGTTTCAACGCCGAAACGGTCCGAGGCATCGGCGACACGTCGAGTTCCCAGGACATTGTTACGGAACGCTTCCCGCACCTGATTCTGAAGCATCGGCAGATGCTTGTATGCGGCAGCATGGAACACCACCTCAGGACTGGCTCGTTGCATGACATTGTCAATGGTGGCCGAATCGCAGACATCACCCAGTACGGTTTCAACCACCAGGTCACGAAACTCGCCTTTCAGGCGGTAATCGACCCGGTAAAGATTGTACTCACTGTTATCCAGAACCACCAGGCAGGCCGGGTCGAGGCGGGCAATCTGGCGACACAATTCGGCACCAATGGAACCACCGCCGCCGGTTACCAGCACTCGCTTGCCGGTTAACCCGGCACGAATCGCTTCCCAGTTAAGGGAGACCGGCTCGCGGCCAAGCAAATCATCGATCGCAACAGGCTTGAGATCGTCAAAGCGGGTAAAGCTGTTACCCAGTTCCTTGAGAGTCGGCAGGGTCTTGAACTCGACTTCCGCGCGTTCACAGATTTCAACCACGCGCTGCATCTGTTGATTGGTAGCAGAGGGAATGGCGATCACAACCAGATCAATCGCAGCCTCGCGGGTGATGCGCGGCAACCGCTGAATCGGCCCCAGGACCGGCACGCCGGCTATTTCGGCGTTTCGCAGGCGTTTGCTGTCATCAAGGAAGCCGACTACATCGAAGCCACCGCGTCGCTTCAACTCAGGCACCAGCAGGCGACCGGATCGCCCGGCCCCCAGAATCAGGGTTCGCTGAGTCACGCGACGACGATGCACCTCCATTCGCATGTCTTTGAAAACCCGGTAGGTCAAACGTGGCAAGCCGAGCAGCAGTAACAGCAGGATTGGAAAAACCCAGACCATCACGACGATCAGTTCTACCGTGGCCTCCAGCAGCAACAGAACGGCGGCGCCAGCAACCGCGCCCAACAAAGCGGCTCTAACCAGGTTACCCAGATCCGGCAGACTGGCAAAGCGCCAGACGCCACGATAGAGGCCCGCCCGCCATTGCAGGAAACCCTGGATGATCAGAATGAGATTGACTTCGATGGCAATCTGCTGCCATCCGATACTGGACTCACCGAGTAACCAGAGCGTGCCAATACGGGCACCGACCCAGGCGGCAACAATCATGAACAGATCGTGCACGATTGCCAGCGCGCGCAAGTTCAACAGCAACGCTCGTCGTCCAACCTGCTCAGCCATGCGTTATCTCTCTCCAGTAAAGGCAGACTGAACGCGCCACCAACCCGCGGCCAGCAGGGCAACCAGCCCCACCGCCAACCATACGTCCCAGCCGGAAAATATCCAACCGGCCAAAACGACAGGTAGCACCACTATGCCGTTAAGCAACCCATACAAGACCAGAACCCTGCCGTGGCTCCAGCCTGCACCAATCAGCCGCTGATAGGCATGCTGTCGGTGCGGAGTATACCACCGCTCACCTCTGGTAAGCCTTAACACCAGTGTGGCAGTGGAATCGACCACGAACAAGGCACAAATCGCCAGGCTCTGCCAGACACTGACACTGCCGCTGACCGCCCCGAACAGGGCCAGCCAGGCAACAATGCCACCCAACAGGATAGACCCCGTATCCCCCATAAAAATCCGCGCAACCGGCCGATTCCAGTACAGGAACCCAAGACAGGCCGCAGCCAGACTGAACGCGACGACGGCCTGAAACGGATGACCTGACCAGGCAAAAAGGGTGCCGAATACCAGCCCGCTAAAAGCACCTTGCATGGAGGCCAGCCCGTCGGAACCATCCATGAAATTATGCAGATTGATCAGCCAGATCACCGCCACCAGCGCCAGCCCCGTCCACAACCAGGGTAGGTAGACCAGCCAAAATCCGATCGAGATGGCATCCAGACCGCCAAACCAGACCAGCATAGCCGATGCGATTCCAAGCTGAATCAACAATCGCCAGCGGACTCTCAGACCGAACCGATCGTCCAGCCAGCCCAGCCCGGCAAGCGCCATCACCAGCGCTGCCACAATCGGCGCGTCCGCATGGCGCGGCCAGATCAAGGCCAACACACTCAGCAAAGCCGCGGCGATCGCCAGACCGCCACCACGCGGCGTTGTTACCGCGTGCGAACGGCGCTCATTGTCCGGGTGGTCGACAATCCCCCGCGCATCCAGGTAACGGCAGAGCAGCGGGGTCAGAGACCAGGCAATGATGGCTGCCAGGACAGGAGCGACCCAGGCAACCGCGTGCAGCATCACTCGCCCAGAACACCACTGATGGCGCGGGTGGTATTCCAGCGCCGGCAACTTGGGCATAGCCAGTGATAAGAGGTGCCACTGAAGCCGCATTGTTGACAGCGATATCGAGGCTGGCCGTCGAGCAGACGCTGCATCAGGTCGCGAACCAGCTCCGGCCCGACCTGGTCCAGACTCACGCCCTGCTGATTGAGCAATTCCATCAGGTACTTCAAACCACGGACGGTCGGCCGATGACTTAGTCGCTCAAGAAGAAAATCAACCGCCGCCTGCACGTCATCTTCGGCCTTGAGGCGGGCAAGGGCCAGCGCCGGGGTGGTCATGGCACTTTGTTCGACCAGCGCCGTCAGCCAGTCACGAAGCTCTTCAACCCTGCCAATTCGACGGTAGCATTCCATGATTCGCTCAATGACCGCTACTGTGCAGTCGCAATCGAGCTCGCAAGCCTCGCGGTAGTGCTTCGCGGCGTCGTCCCACTGCTGGTGCTGCCAGGCAAGTTCGCCCTGAAGCAGTCGTGCGCGCGGGTTCTTGGGATCGTACCTGCGTGCCTGACGCAACATTTGTCTGACGACCTCGACTTCGTCACGGGCCAATGCCTGTTGCGCCAGTTCGCAGTAGAACTGGGCAATCAGGGTCTCGCTGGCCACGACATCGCCATGCAGATGGCGAGCCTTGGCAATCGCCTTTTCCCAATCTTTTTCCTGCTGGTATATATCGAGCAGTTGACGGGCTGGAATCTGCGCCTTGGGATCGTGATCAAGCAACTCGACAAACAGGCGTTCCGCCCGATCAAGCAGCCCGGCGCGCATGTAGTCTTCCCCCAACTCAAGCAAAGCCTGCGAGCGCTGCTCGTCGGTCAGGTTGGGGCGTGAAATGATATGTTTATGGAAGCGGATTGCCTTGTCCATTTCGCCGCGCCGGCGAAACAGGTTGCCGAGGGCCAGATGAGTCTCAACGGTGTCCTGGTTGATCTCGGCGATCTTGAGGAAAACCTCGATTGCCTTGTCAGGCTGCTCGTTGAGAAGGTAATTCAGGCCCCGAAAATAATTGCTCGAGAGCGACGATGTACTTTGCTTGCGGGAGGAGTCACTGCGGCGGGCCACATACCAGCCGGTTGCAGCAGCGAGCGGAAGCAATCCGAACAGCAGCGCCAGTTCAAGCATTCCGATCCGGCAACCGCGGTCTGGACGAGGCGGACTCGCCACTGCGCTTTCTCACTCGGGAAGGAAGGTGAAAAAAGAGAAGAAAAAGCAATGATCCAATCATCACGCCGACAATGAACACGATCACCAGCAGGCTACCCAAGGCCAGTTCAATTTCCAGACCGGGAAATGCCGCCCGGACCGGGTCGGGATTCATCACCCCAACGGCCAGCCCGACCGCCGCAGCCAACACACACGCAATCAGGACTATCCAGCGAAACATTGGAGAAACTCCAAATCGTGCAAAAATTCAGGATATCACCCTGGACCGTTGACCCGCTCGCGCAACGCCTTGCCCGGCTTGAAATGGGGGACGTGCTTGCCTGGCAAGGCCACCGGATCCCCGGTCTTGGGGTTGCGGCCCATACGTGGCGGACGATAGTGCAAGGAAAAACTGCCAAAACCCCGTATCTCGATGCGCTCACCTTCAGCCAGAGCCTTGCTGAGTTGCTCCAGGATGGAACGGACCGCGAGCTCCACATCCGCCAGGCTCAAATGCGTCTGATCCACCGAAAGGCGTTCGATCAGTTCGGACTTTGTCATTAACCTCTCCCCGTAAAAGCTAAGCCGGCGCCCATTTCTTGGGGCACCGGCCGCTGTTGTGACGCTATCAGTCCTTGCCGAGCTGCTCCTTGAGCAGGTCTCCGAGCGAGGTTCCGGTACCGCCGGAGCGCGACTGATACTGGTCAAGTGCATCGGCCAGCTCGTCGTCGTCCTTGGCCCGGACAGACAGGGTCAGATTGCGCGTCTTGCGATCAAGTGCCACGAACTTCGCTTCGATCCGGTCTCCCTCGGATACGACCTTGGTTGCATCCTCGATACGTTCCTTGGCCAGGTCGGACGCCTTGATATAACCGTCGACACCGTCGGCAAGCTCGACAACGGCTCCGCGCGGGTCAACCGACTTGATTGTGCCCTGGACCATCGAACCACGCGGGTGCTCGGCCATGAAGGTGGCAAACGGATCCTGCTCGAGCTGCTTGATACCAAGTGAAATCCGCTCACGCTCCGGATCGACTGCCAGTACCACAGCCTCGACTTCCTCGCCCTTGCGGAAATTGCGAATCGCTTCCTCGCCCGGGGTCATCCACGAGATATCGGACAGATGAACCAGCCCGTCGATACCACCGTCGAGGCCGATGAAGATGCCGAAATCGGTGATCGACTTGATGGCGCCCCCGACCTTGTCGTTCTTGTTGTGGGTTGCCGCGAAAGCTTCCCACGGGTTCGGCGCACACTGCTTCATGCCGAGGGAAATACGGCGGCGCTCTTCGTCCACATCCAGCACCATGACTTCGCATTCCTGGCCCACATGCACGACCTTGGCCGGGTTGACGTTCTTGTTGGTCCAGTCCATTTCCGAGACATGGACCAGGCCTTCGACGCCATCTTCGATTTCGACGAAGCAGCCATAGTCGGTGATGTTGGTGACCTTGCCGAACAAGCGTGAACTCGGCGGGTAGCGGCGGTCAATGTTGCTCCAGGGATCGTCACCCAATTGCTTGAGACCGAGTGAGACGCGCATGCGCTCGCGATCGAAGCGAAGGACGCGCACTTCCAGCTCATCGCCCACTTCCACAACTTCGGACGGGTGACGAACACGCTTCCAGGCCATGTCGGTGATATGCAGCAAGCCATCAATGCCGCCCAGGTCGAGGAACGCACCATAATCGGTCAGGTTCTTCACGACACCCTTGATCACGGCGCCTTCGGTCAGGCGTTCAATCAGGTCATCGCGCTCGGCAGCGTATTCGTGCTCGACAACGGCGCGACGGCTGACCACCAGGTTATTGCGGCGGCGATCCAGCTTGATGATCTTGAATTCCAGGTCCTTGCCTTCCAGGTAGCCGGGATCACGCACGGGGCGCACATCAACCAGGGAACCAGGCAGGAAGGCCCGGATGCCATCGATATTGACCGTAAAGCCACCCTTGACCTTGCCGGAAATCTGACCGATGACATTGTCTTCAGCTTCAAATACTTTCTCAAGCGTCGTCCACACTCGGGAGCGCTTGGCTTTTTCGCGCGACAGGCGGGTCTCGCCGAATCCGTCCTCGACGGCGTCCAGGGACACTTCAACCTCATCACCCACTTGCACTTCAAGTTCGCCATCGGGCTTCTCGAACTGGTGGATGGGAACAATGCCTTCGGACTTGAGTCCGGCATTGATCACGACGACGTCGTCACGAATTTCCACGACCCGGCCCATGATAATGGCACCAGGACGCAGATCCTTCTCGCTCAGGCTTTGTTCAAATAGATCAGCAAATGATTCTGCCGATTCTGTCATTACGCTTGATTCTGTCATTACGCTTCTATGTTCCTTCAAGACTGGTGCGGGGATACTGTTTGGTCCGCCAGTCTCTCGTCATCTGCGCCGATTCAACGGGCGCTCGTCAAAAAAAGCCGTACCTTGATTATTCAAGGCCAGCCACCAGATATTTCTTCCTCGCGGGATTGATCAGACGCGCCGACTTCTCGGACGACCAGCTTTCCGGTCGACTTCGGCAATGACCCGTTCGACAACCTCGTCCAGGCTCATTGTGGTCGAATCGATCAC